>DATAUW010000035.1 GCA_036268055.1 Verrucomicrobiia bacterium
TAAAATTTTTTGTCGCCACCAATTGATCAACGAACTTCTCAACCGCGGCATGGGATTGATCCGCCTTGCCTTCACATCGGCCCGGCCTTTTTGATGGCCAAATTAATCTGTAAAGCCTCCACAATTTCCGCCGCGGAAATGTCGTCGGGGAATTTATTGATGGCAATAATCGCAGCTTGCTTGTCCGTCATAACTCACCCCACGCTGCCTTCCAGACTCACACCCAGCAACTTCTGCGCTTCCACCGCAAATTCCATCGGCAACTCGCGGAACACTTCCTTGCAGAAACCATTCACGATCATGTTCACCGCGTCCTGCGTCGAGATGCCGCGCTGGTTGCAATAAAAAATCTGGTCCTCGCCAATCTTCGAAGTGGACGCCTCATGCTCCACACGCGCCGTCGTATTTTTGACTTCGATATAGGGAAACGTGTGCGCGCCGCATTTATCGCCGAGCAATAGCGAATCGCACTGTGAAAAATTCCGTGCGCCGTCGGCATTCTTGAGGATCTTCACCAGGCCGCGATAACTATTCTGCCCGCGTCCCGCCGAGATGCCTTTGGAAATAATCGTGCTGCGCGTGTTCTTGCCGATGTGGATCATCTTCGTGCCCGTGTCGGCCTGTTGCAGATTATTCGTCAACGCGACCGAATAAAATTCACCCACCGAATTGTCGCCCTGCAAAATCACGCTCGGATATTTCCACGTGATCGCCGAGCCGGTTTCCACTTGCGTCCACGAAATGCGCGAACCTTCGCCCTGGCATTTGCCGCGCTTGGTCACAAAATTATAAATGCCGCCTTTGCCGTTCTTGTCGCCCGGATACCAATTCTGCACCGTCGAATATTTGATCTGCGAATTTTTGCCGAGCGCGATCAACTCGACCACCGCCGCGTGCAACTGATTTTCATCCCGCATCGGCGCCGTGCAACCTTCGAGATAACTCACATACGCGCCTTCTTCGGCGATGATCAACGTGCGTTCAAACTGGCCGGTGTTCGCCGTGTTAATGCGGAAATACGTGGACAATTCCATCGGGCACCGCACGCCCTTGGGGATGTAACAGAACGAACCGTCGCTGAACACGGCGGCGTTGAGCGCGGCGAAGAAATTATCGCCCGCGGGAACGACGCTCCCAAGATATTTTTCAACGAGGTCAGGATGCTTTTGCACCGCTTCGGAGAAGGAACAAAAAATCACGCCAATTTTCGCGAGGTCCTTCGAAAACGTCGTCGCCACGGAGACACTGTCCACCACGGCATCCACGGCCACACCGCTGAGACGCTTCTGTTCGTTGAGCGAAATGCCGAGCTTGTCGAAGGTCTTCAACAATTCCGGGTCCACTTCGTCCAGGCTGCCCAAAACCTTTTTCGGCTTTGGCGCGGCGTAATAGATCAGCGATTGATAATCAATCGGCGGATACGTCGCCTTTTCCCAGGTCGGCTCTTTCATCGTCAGCCATTGGCGATACGCCTTGAGCCGCCAATCGAGCATGAATTTCGGCTCATTTTTTTTCTGCGAAATGATTCGGATGACGTCCTCGCTCAGCCCGGGCGCGATGGTGTCCGTCTCCACATTGGTGACGAACCCATACTTGTATTCCTTATTTACAAATTCTTCGATCGTGTCGGTCGCTGTGCTCATATCAATTCAAAATCAAAAATAAAAAATTAAAAAAATAAAATCGTCGCGCGAATTATGCCTGCGCTTTGCCCGCACAATCCTTGCAGAGGCCGCGCAGAGAAACCTCGGTTTGCTTCACCTTGAAGCCATCGGGAATCTGCAATCCTGCGCGTTCACCGTCCGCCGAAAAATCCACATCATAAATCCCGGCGCATTCATCGCAATAAAAATGGCAATGCTCCTTCATGTTCGGGCAATAACGCGTCGCCGAACGCTCCAGGTTCACATGCCGCACCAGCCCGCACTTCACCAGCGCATCCAGGCAATTATAAACCGTGGCCATCGAAATATCCGGCATCGTATGTTTCGCGCGTATAAAAACGTCCTCGACCGTCGGATGGTCGCGCTGTTCCAGCAGGACATTATAGACCTGCTGCCGCTGCGGCGTGAAACGAAACCCGCTCGTCGCAAGACGTTCGTTGAATTGGCTGTCCATTTTGGAGTGTTCCGGCGCACTCATAAGATTAATGTGAAGTCTCTGTCGTAAACTGTCAATATTTGGAATAATTCTAATTCTTGGCAAATACCCTTTTTGCGCTTCGCTGAAAAAAAATATTCGCACTTACGCGCACTTATCCGCACTTTCCCCCTCCGACGCGCTCGAATCCGCCTTCCTAACGGACCGCGGCTCTATGAGCCGCAGCAATCCAAACCAGGATTGCCGTTGCCGACTCGGCCTGACGCGTCACCCCCTTCCCAAGTTCCCATCTCAAAGAACTCCCTCCATTTAACCACACGCCTCTCACCCCGTCCAACCTCCCATAGGTTTCACCGCCAAAATTTTTCCGCGCAATTTTTTTCGCCATTATATATTCTCGCGCATGCTGAACTGGATTTGGCTCGCCCTCGTCCTTTGCGCCGTGCTCATCGGCGGCTTGACCGGCCACCTCAAAGAACTTACCGAAGGCGGCTTCAACATGGCCAAAGTCGCCGTGATGGACATCTCCCTACCCCTCATCGGCATCATGGCCCTCTGGCTCGGCATCATGCGCCTCGCCGAAAAATCCGGCATGGTCCAACTCATCGCCCGCCTGCTGCGCCCCGTCCTCGTGCGGCTCTTCCCCGACGTCCCCGCCGATCATCCCGCGATGGGTTCCATGCTGCTCAACATGGCTGCCAACATGCTCGGCCTCGTCAACGCCGCCACGCCCTTTGGCTTGCGCGCCATGAAAGACCTCGAAACTCTCAACCCGCGCCCCGGCACTGCGACGAATGCCATGTGTACGTTCCTTGCCATCAACACCAGTTCCGTCCAACTCATTCCCGTCACCGCCGTCGGCATCCTCGCCGTCAAAGGCTCGAAAGACCCGTCCTCCATCATCGGCACCGCTTTCGCCGCCACGTTGATCGCCGCCATCTGCGCCATCATCGCCGTAAAACTCCTCGAGAAACTTCCCATCTTCGCCTTGCCGCCAATCACTCCCGGCGATGCCCGCGAAAAACTTAACGAAATCAAAACCGAAGCTGAAGCCGAACCCGCCAACGAAGTCATCGTCGTCAAACCCATCGCGCCGTGGGGATATTTGATTATAGTGGCCTACTTCGCCTTTTTCGCGTGGCTATTTCTCAAGCTCACCTTTCCGCCGTGGTTCGACCAACCCATCCCGGACGAACTCCTGCGCGACAGCACGCGCATTCGCGCCGTGAAAATTCTTTCACTGCTCTCCATTCCCATGCTGCTGTCATTTTTCCCGCTCTACGCCGCCTTGCGCGGTCTGCGAATCTATGAAGAATTTGTTGAAGGCGCGAAAGAAGGTTTCCAGGTCATTGTCAAAATTATCCCGAACCTTGTAGCCATCCTCGTCGCCATCGGCATGTTCCGCGGCGCGGGCGGCATTGACTTGCTGACCACGAAGCTGACGCCGCTGATGAATATGCTCCACTTTCCGCCCGAGCTTTTGCCGATGGCCCTGATCCGCCCGCTCAGCGGCAGCGGAACCCTCGGCCTCTTCACCGACATCGTGAACACCTACGGCCCCGACAACATCCTCAGCAAAATGGCTGGCACGATTTACGGCAGCACCGAAACCACCTTCTACGTCGTCGCGGTATATTTCGGTGCCGTCAGCATCAAACGCACCCGCCACGCCATCCTCGCCGGCCTCACCGCCGACGCCGTCGGCATCATCGCCTCCATCATCATCTGCCGCCTCGCCTTCAGCTAAGCCAATGCGCCCGCGCGCTGCCGTTTGTCCTGAAATATCATTTGGATGAGAACGGTTCGAATCTGCACTGACTAGTTGATTTGCAAATAAACTGCTTATCTGGAAAACGGACTCTCTTTGGAAATACTATGCTTCGAGAAAATATGAGTCAGCCAATCACTAATCTCTGTAATCGAATTATGCAGCTGCATAAAAGAAAATGAAAATTGAGATCCATCGTTTTCTTTTGAATCAAGGCACGATGCACTTTTAAGGTGTTCCCAAAGCGAGTCTTCCAATTTTTGCGGAAAGATAGACGTGTAGGTGGCGGACAAAAACGTCCTGTTATCGTTATTGATAAATTCCAGTGTCAACGTCCCATCACTATTAAACAAGTGGGCTCTATTTGCCTGGCCGGAAATGACTCTTTCCGCTTCTTGAAGAAAACCGTCAAGAATACAACCAAAATAAAAAGTTTCGGCATTGAATCCATACTCGAGCGCCTTAACGGAAATCAGAATATCAATGCCATCAGCGTGATATTTCTTGGGGGTCAGGACGATAGTGGCTGTTTCGCATCCTGTGAGAATTCCCGTCAATATTAGCGTTTCATCGTTGTTCATTTCGATTTTTGAACTGGTGAATGACGCTTCACTGACATCCATTACGGAGATTGCTTTCGCTCGTTGCGATGTGGTAGCGGCAATTCGATCTGACTCGAAATAAGAATGAGATCGAGATTACTCCGAGAATTTTCAAAGGATTCGTTCGTTAATCCCGCCAAGCGTGCCAAAATTAGCGTTTCCCAATTCCGCACTGCTTACTTCCCCGTCCAAACACTCGTCTTATCCGCCGTCGGAAAATTATCCGGCACCGGAATCGTCACCGCCCCCGTCGCCGCCCATTCCGCGCCGCGATTCAGCGTCGTGATGAAACCCACGTCCTTCATCGAAACATCATTGTGCCCCATCGTCGTATGAAACACGCGGCCCTTGCCGTAATTGATCGTCATTAAAATCGGTTCGTTCTGCTGCGTCGTGTCCGACTTCGCCGTCGCCAGCACCGTCACATTTTCCGCCGGGCCCACCAGCGTCGAATAAAGTTCATCCGGCGTATGCAGCCATTTTTCCGGCAACCCCTTCATGATGGGATGCTCCGCGTCGCGCGTCTCGACGTCCCACGCAAAAAATTGCCCGTGCTGTCCGCCACCGCCGTGATCATGCTCCACCTTGCCATCGCGCCAGCGCAACATCGTCCCCGAATTTGCATTGCGATTCCCCCAGCCCCCCACGCCGATCATCTTGTTATATTCCTCCCAGTGGGGAAATGCGTTATCCGCCGCGTGCACACTCACCATGCCGCCGCCATTTTTCATATAATCCTCAAACGCCTTCTTCGTCTCCTCCGGCCAATCCGCGCCGTTATAATTCAGCACGATCACATCATACTTCGTGAAGTCCGGCTTGAAATCCATCGGCACACCCGACTTAGCCGTCGTCGCGACCTCCACCGTGAAGCGGCCCGAACTTTCCAGGCCCGCCTTGAGAATCGGCGTCGTCTGCTGCCAGTTGTGATTATTTTGACCGTCAATGATCAGCGCCTTCAATTTATCCGCCGCGCTGGCCGTTTGGGTATGGATCGAAAGCATGGCGAGCAGCGCCACCGCGAGCGCGAAAAAAGTTTTTCCCTGTTTGAATTTCATAAAATATAAGTGATGCCCAAGGTATTCCCGAACCCTCCCCCAAAGTCAACGGCAAACCCCCACCACCGCCTCTCAATCACAATATTTTTAATGTTCCCCGCTCCACTTTCCCTACGGACCGCGGGTCTGCGACCCGCAGCAACTCACGACCAGATTGCCGCAAAAGCCATTTTCCAGCGTGCCCATCTCACCACAGTCTTTCCCAACTGAAAACTGAAAACTTGAAACTGAAAACTCCCCCCGCATTTTTCCCTCCGCGTTTAAAAACAGCCTTATAGTTTCAACCGAAACCCCACCCGATTCACCCCCGCTACCACGCACAAAATCATCACCCCACAAACCGCCGACCGCGCGATCGCATTCCCCAATGCCGGCCCCGCCAGCCCATAATACCAATCGCCGAGATGCAGCCAATCAATCGCCCCCGGCAACATTTCCGAAATCAAATACGCCAGCAAAACATTCTGTCCCGCCACCGCCAGCGGTTTGGCGATCACCGGCACCGGCCGCACGTCGCATATATAATAGAACACCAGCCAAAGCGCCCCCATGATCACGCACGCCCACAAGCACCACGCCGGCGTCGCCGCATTTTTATTGATGCCGTAAAGCCCCTTCACCAGCATCGCCGCCGCCGCGCAACCCGCGATGAACCACAACGCAAACTTCACCCGCGCCGACACCGCGCTCATGTCCGGCGACACCAAAATCACCGCCAGCAAAAGTCCCGCCACCGTGATCGCCCCCTGCGACCCAATCGTCCCGCCCATCCCCACGAACTGCGACAAAAAGAAGCCGTCAAAAAATCCCGCGCGTTCCGCCGGATAAAAACACATCAACAAAACCATGCACGCCAGCAACGCCGTCCGGTTCGTCCTGAACACCAGAAACACAATCGCCCCCACCAGATACGCCCAGCCGATCAATCCCAAAATTCCCCACCACGAAGTCTCGATATGAAACGGATTGAACGAAAGTATCGCCCCGCCGTTCTTGTCTCGAAAAACCATCGCCAAATAAATCATTCCCACCCAGCCGACGATTCGCAGCGCCAATGAAATGATTTGAAAAGTTTTTCCCGATTCGCCCGACGTTTTTCTTGGCGGTGCGATCACGCAGAACGCCAGGATCGCCGAGAGATACATCAGCGTGCACCACAACGCGCCGGACCAGCCCAGCTTTTCGCTGCTCGGCGTTTCATTCACCATCAGCACGCCGATCCACAGCAGCGCGCCCGTCCGCGCCAGCACATGCGCCAGCGTTTTCCACAGCGGCTCACCCCGGCGCAATCGCGGCCCCAGCGCGAACGGAATGGACATCCCCACGATGAACAAAAATCCTGGGAACACCATGTCCACAAAAGTCATCCCGCTCTTGCCGTGAAAATGTTTCATCCACGGCGGCACGATATTTTCCGGCGCACCCGCCAGGTCATTCACAAAAATCATCGTGAACATGACCAGCCCGCGCAGGGCATCAATCGAAGTAATACGCGGCGCCCGCGAAGCTGCCGCCTGTGTGGATGTAGCCGTTCCCGCCGGCGAACTTGCCGTCAAAGTCATCGTGCCCATGCGCCGATTAACTCCCCGCCCCAAACCACATTCAAGCAAATTGAAGATTCCAAAAGAGTCCCCTCCCATCCGTCGCGGACCGCGGGTCTATGACCCGCAGCAATTCAAGACAAGACTGCCGCAAAAGCCATTTACCAGAGCCCTCTCACCACCACCCTTCCCAACTGAAAACCGAAAGCTTGAAACTTCACACTTCAGAAATTCCGCACTCCGCACTCCACACTCCGCATTTCAAAAACTCACCCGCGCGCCCTAACCCTAAGCCCCGTCTTCTCCACTGCCGACGCAAACGACAACAACCCCCGCTCCGCCGTGACCCCCACATACGGATCATTCGTGATCAAAAGATTCCCATCAATATCCAGATAGTCCGTCAACTCCGCCAGGTGCGCCGCCGCGCTGATCAAAACGCTCGTCTCGATCATGCAACCGATCATCGTCTTGAGTCCCGCCTTGCGCGCTGCCTGCAACGCCTCGTAACCATTGCTCACCCCGCCCGTCTTGCACAACTTCACATTCACGCCGTGAAAACAATCCACACAATGCGCCACGTCCTTCGCCGTGTGATACGACTCATCCGCCACCAGCGGCAGCGGCGAACGCGATTTCAACCACGCCATGTCCTTCGCATCCGTCGTCGCGGGCATTGGCTGTTCGATGAATTGGATAAAGCCGTCCTCGGCCAGCCATTCGATCATGTCCAGCGCCTGTTCCTTCGTCTTCCATCCCTCATTCGCATCCACGCGCACCCACTTTTTCGGCGCCGCCTCGCGCAAGGCTTTCATGTTCTCCCGATCATGCGGCCCGCCCACCTTCAATTTCAAAACCGGATAATCCGCCGCCGCGATCACCTTTTTATGAATCACCTCCGGCTTATCTATGCCGATGCTGAACGATGTCACATGATGTTTGTCACGAAAACCCAGCCCGAGATAATCATAAAGCGCCTTGCCCGCGAGCCGCGCTGCCCCGTCCAGCAGCGCCACGTTGATCGCCGATTTCGCCGCAAAATTTCCCGGCTCAATCCCCTCGACATACTTCATGCTTCCCGCGACATCCCCGAACGAAAGCTTGCTCGCATCCACCTTTCCAAAAAATTCCATTCCCCCCGCGACATTTTCCGCGTAACGCTTCGCCGGCGCTGTTTCGCCGAGGCCAATCGTCCCATCCGATCCCGTAAGTTGCACCATCGCCACCGCGAACGTATTCGTGCCCCCGGTCGCCACGCCGGTCGCAATCGTCCACGTATGCGCCAGCTTCAATTCGTTCCGCCAAAATTTAATTTGCACCCGCAAACGAAACCCTAAAAGCCAGTTTGAAGCAACACTGTTATTTACTGAGTTACAAACTCCGAGTTACTAGCCGAAATAACTAAACTTGCCGTCGGCGAACCTTAAAGAAAAAGTAACTCGGCCCACACAAGTAAGTCCCACTCCTCTTACCCACTTTAACTTCACTCACAAAAACCCCAACGCTTCTCACCCACTGAAAACTGAAAACTTGAAACTTAAAAACTTTTTTACATATTAAACTCCGGCCCCAGATAGATCTCCCGCGCCTTCGGATCTTCCAACATCTTTTGCGCCGCGCCTTGATACACCACTTCGCCCTTGTGAATCAGGTACGCGCGGTCCACCACATTCAAAATTTCCCGCACATGATGGTCCGTGATCAATATCCCCAGGCCGCGCTCCTTCAACCGGCGCACATTTTTCTGCACCTCATAAACCGCGATCGGATCAATCCCGTTGAACGGCTCGTCGAGCAACAGCAACTTCGGGCTCGTCACCAGCGCGCGCGTGATTTCGAGCCGCCGTTTTTCGCCGCCGCTCAGCGTGTAGGCCATGCTCTTCGACACCCGCGTCAAATCCAATTCTTCGAGCAGATATTTCAAGCGCACCTTACGCTCCGCCGACGTCATCTTGCACGTCTCCAAAATCGCCGAGATATTTTGCTCCACCGTCAGCTTACGAAAGACCGAAGGTTCCTGCGTCAAATAACCGATCCCCAGCCGCGCACGCAAATGCATCGGCAAACGCGAAATGTCCCGGTCCAAAAATTTCACCGCGCCCAGGTCCGGTTTCACCACGCCTACGACCATATTGAACGTCGTCGTCTTGCCCGCGCCATTCGGCCCCAATAGCCCGACGATTTCTCCCGCATCCACCCGGATCGAAACTCCGTTCACCACGCGGCGCCCGCGATACTCCTTCACGAGCTTGTCGGTCGTCAGCAAAATTTGCCCGCTCGAAACGGACGTCGGAGCCGCCGCTGGATCTGTTTGCATCTCGCTCATAATGTTCGCCGCGCTCACGGTTGTTTTTTTTCCGGCTGCTTCTTTTCCGCGTTCGGCGTTTTCAATCCGGTGAACCCGCCAAACTTCAAATGAAAATGTGGCTGGCCGACATATCGGCTCACCCCAGTCGTCTGGTCAAAAACAATCGCATCGTCCGCCGTGACCCATAAATCCGGCTTGTCGAGCCGTGGATGTCCCGTCAAGTCCAACACGCGATTCGTCGTCGCGCCCATCGGCACATAAGCGAACATCGCGCGATCACCCGTGGCATGGGTTTTTTCGCCCTGCTCGCCGCGCTCAATCTCGCCCGGAAACGCATCGAGCAACAGGAGCCGGTTCAACTCCACCCGATCCACTCCCATCGGATGCTCGTTCATCAGCGCAATCGTATCCTTCGACAACACCACGTGATCGAACCGGTTCGACTCGTAAACATTCTCGCTTTTCGCGATGCGATTCAACTCCGCCGCCAGCACGCCCTTCAATCCTGATGCTTCATTCGTTCCGCCCGAATATTTTCCCAGCAGCGCCTTCGTCGGCGGCGTCAGTTGCCCGCTGACGAATTGCCCCACCTCGTCAAAATCTCCCGGCTGTTTCAGCCGCAAAGCGAAGGTTTGCAAGTTCACGATATTAGTCGCCGAAAAGGGTTCGCTCACAAAATCAATCGCCACGTTTCCTTCGGCCACGATATTATCCAGATGCCCCTTGCTGCCCTTCGTGCCGCGAACGGATTTGACCGTGAGTTTCTCGCTGGTGAGATTCATCTCGGGATCGAACGCCCGCACCCCACCCGAATAAATCGAGAGCCCCGTGTCCATAAACGATTCCAATTCCTCCGAAAAAACGTCCGTGTCCATCGTCGCGGGCTCGTCTGGCTTTTTTTTCAAAGTCGAATGTTGATGCCCAATGCCTCGAATCGTGCCGAGCCCGCTATCCACATGAATGCGATCAGCCGTCATCCGCGCCGAATACTTTTCCGTTTCCAGCGCGGGTTCGCCGGTCAAATCCAGCACTTCATTCGTCCTGCCGTTCGCCACCTTGAAATCATAAACCGCTTTCTGCCCGGTCGCGTGAATATTTTGCCCGGTCTTTTCATCCGGAAAATCCATCGTCACATCTTTGTCCGCCACGATGTGATCGAAATGATTTGCGCCCGACTGCGCCTTCGGCAGGTTCGCGACCAACTGGTCGCAATCGAGTTTCATTCGTGTATCGCGCACCCGGACATGGCCCCATACGCTGTTGAATTTGGCCACGCGCGTGCCCATGTCGTAATCAAAACGGTCGGCATAAATGTCCGCCTCCTCCGTGTTGGTTTTTCCCGCCATGATTTGCGGCAAATAATGGAAATGAAAATTGTCCTGCCCTTGCAATGCGCCCGTCGCGCGATTCACCAAAAACAAGTCCGCCGTCATCCAGCCATTCGTCAAGGTCACCCGCGGGTTGCCCGTCAATTCCAGCAGGTCATTGGTCGCGCCGTTGGCATCGCGCGAATTATAGACCGCCTTCTCCGCCGTCGCGTGCGAACGCTCGCCTTGCGGATTCAAAAAATCCATCACCACATTCGTTTTCGCCACGATGTAGCTCAGCCGGTTCGATTGCCCCTTGCCGCTTCTCGGCAAATCCGCAAATAGATAATCGCTCGTCAAATCAATCCGCGGATCTTTCACGTGCACGTCCCGCTCATAAACCGCCGTGCCGTTTGTCGCGTCCGTCTTCATCTCAAACCGCGCATGGCGCGAAAAAATTTCCGTCTTCACCGGCAGGTTCGTTCCCGTCTGGTTATCAATAATGGAATGCGCGTCGTTCGAAATCACCAGCACCGAATCATTCTGCAAGAATTCAAACCCCCGCCCTTCAATAAAAACTTTCCCCTCCTGCGCATGCACCTTCAACGGCCCAGCCGAACTGAATTCCTTCGTCTTGGGATCCATCAAACATTCCGGCGCTTCGGCTACCATTTGCGGCGCGCCACCCGTCAACGCGAATTGCTTAAGAATCATGTTCTTGACCAGCTCCTTGCCTTCGCCGTGCGGCGTAAGATCGCTGAAACGGATTTCGTATTTGATATGCGATTCGTTTGGCGGATCGTAGGGGACTTGCTGCACCATGCCTTCGGAGATCGAGATTTGCGGCGTGGATTGCGCCAGTAATTTCTCCACGGCGATGCCCACCGCCGCCGCCAGCGCCATTATGAAAAACAATTTTCTCATCACCTCACGCCGATTCCCCCGCCACGAGTTTGTCCCAAAGCCCCTGCGCCTTGAGCAGCATGTCAATCACCTCGCGCACCCCGCCGCGCCCGCCGTCCGCCCGCGTCACGTAATGCGATACCGCCTTCGCCTCGTCGGTCGCGTCCGCCACCGTCGCCGCGAAACCCGCGCGCCGCAGCACGCCCAAATCCACTATGTCATCGCCCATGTAACTCACCTGTTCCCAGGTCAGCTTGGTCTTCAGCAAAAGGTTTTCGATAATCTCCACTTTGCTGCCTTTGCTCTGTTCGAGAAAATCAATCTTCAATTCCTCCGCCCGCCGCGTCGTCGCCAGCGATGGCCGTTTTGAAACCCACCCAATTTTAATTCCCGCGTGCCGCAACATCACCAGACCCAACCCATCGCGGATATGAAACCGCTTGATCTCCTGATCCAAACCGATGAACACCGACGCGTCGGTTAAAATTCCATCCACGTCGCACAAAAAAAGTTTCACCTTCGCGAGCCGCGCGTTCAGTTCATCGTTCGTGTAAACCATTTTAGTAATTTGGATGAGAGGGCGAGCGTCCGCGCGAGCCCAAATATTCTACCGCACCAACTCGTGCAACTTCACCAACTCGGCGAGCAACTTCGGCATCGCCGCCAGCGGGATCATGTTCGGCCCGTCGCTCAACGCCACGTCCGGGTTCGGATGCGTCTCGATGAACACGCCCGTCGCGCCCGCCGCGACTGCGCACCGCGCCAGCACCGGCGCGAATTCCCGTTGCCCGCTCGACTTGTCGCCGCCGCCGCCCGGCAACTGCACCGAATGGGTGGCGTCAAAAATCACCGGGTAACCGAACTTGCGCATGATGGGAATCGAGCGCATGTCGGCGACGAGATTATTGTAGCCGAACGTCGTGCCGCGCTCCGTCACCGCGATTTTTTTTCCGCCCGCGCTCTCCGCCTTCTTCACAACCTGCCCCATTTCGAGCGGCGATAAAAATTGTCCCTTCTTGATGTTCACGATGCGTCCCGTCTTCGCCGCCGCGACGATCAAATCCGTCTGCCGGCAAAGAAATGCCGGTATTTGCAGCACGTCCACGACCCGCGCCGCCGCTGCCACTTGCGCTTCGGTATGGACATCCGTGAGCACCGGCACTTCCATTTTTGCGCGTACGCGGCCGAGAATTTCCAAACCTTCGTCCAGACCAAGCCCGCGAAACGATTGGTTTGAAGTCCGGTTCGCTTTGTCGTAGCTCGCCTTGAAAATGTAATTGATCCCGAGCTTCGCGCAGGTTTTTTTCAGCGAGGCCGCCACCTTCAGGCAAAGCGCTTCGCTTTCAATCGCGCACGGCCCGCCGATCAAAGTGAATTGGCGGGGTGAACTCAGGGATTTCCAAATCGTGGAATCATTTAACACTTAAATCTTTTAACAGCCGCACTCTCGAATGTAAATCCCGCTGAATTCACTCATCACCTTGAAAATTTCAAACGGTAACGACGCTCTATGAGTCCCATTTCGCGACGGATTCGGCGGTCATAGATCGCCGCCACCGTTCACTTCCGAATTCGCCTTGACGGTTCTGTCTTGCGAATGGTCTGCTTTAAAACGTGGCAGCCAGCAGAAATCGTGAGCGCACCGAAGCCCTTCTTGTGGTGGCGGCTACCGGGTGCTTCGCCGTGTATCTTTGCCAGGGAATAGGTTCAGTGCTTCAAGGCTCGGATTATCTCCTGATGTGGAAACCGATTTGGTATTTCCTCAGGCACGCGCTGTTGGAAGGAACCGTTCCCCTTTGGAATCCTTACATTGACCTTGGACGCCCGTTTTTGGCGGACGTGCAAAACGCCATCTTCTACCCGCCCGTATATCTGGTTCTCCTGGGACAGCCGATGGGCGTGATCGCGCTGATCTGGTTGCATCTTGGCATCGCGGTTTTTGGGATGCGGCGATTGGGCGAAGTCCTGGGCGCAACTCGCGGGGCAAGTTATTTCATGGGCCTGTGTTTTGTTGGCTCGGGCGCATTGACCTCGCGCTGGGTGAACGGGCAAATACCTTATTGCTGGGGCTTATGCTATGTGCCGTGGTTGTTTTATTTTGCCGCACAAACCAACCGTCCGTGGAATTGGCGGAGAGTGGCCGGGCACGCGCTGGCACTGGCGTTGCAATTTTTATGCGGGAATCCGCAGGTGTTTTGGTTCTCGGCCATCGGCCAGGGGATTTTCATTTTCGGACAGTCGGTTAAATTGCCGATCCGGGAGGCCATGGCGGATTTGCGGCGCGGTTGGCTCCAATTCGGAGTGGCGATGGTGTGGTGCGTCGGATTGGTGTCGGCGGAATTGTTGCCGTTCATGGAATTGGTGAAGGAAGGCAATCGCAATGCGCCCTCGCGCGCGTATGCCAGCTTCATGAAATTGGAATGGATGAATTTCGGAAGCCTGTTTAGCCCGATCGGAATTTCAAACCGGTTCGCGGGCCAATACTGGGAGATGAATTTATTCGTCGGCGTGATTGTGGTTGTGCTCGGAATATGCGGACTGCGCCGAATTCGAGAGTCGGCCGTGCGCGGCTTGCTGGCGATGTTGGCAGTGAGCGTTTTGCTGGCAGTGGGAAACAGCACGCCGGCCTTTGAAATTTTTTACCGCTGGCTGCCCGGCTTCGCCAGCTTGCGCATCCATGCGCGCGAGGGATTTCTAATTTCCTTTGCCTTGATTTGCGCGGCGGGAATTTCGTTGAGCCGTCCGCATCCCCGGCTGCTGGCTTGGTGGAAACGCAACGGCTCAACACCCGTGCATTATCTGTTCGCAGCGCTGGTATTGTTGCAGACGCTGGACTTGTGGCGGGCCACGATGAAAATCAAAGGCACTTACACTTTCGGCGTCACGATGCATTACTCCCCGGACTTTGCTTATCAACGCCCGCTCGTGGAACAGTTGCAAGCGACGGGATTGATCGAGCCATTCCAACCGCCGCCACGCGTTTGTCTGCCGGCAAATTTCGCCCCGGCGAATAACGGGATGATGTACCGCTATAGTAATCTTGACGGTAATTTCTCCCTGTTCCTGCAACGCGATTGGGATTTTCTGCATCGAAGCCTCGGACTGAAGCCATCGCAATTTCTGAATACGGGCATCTCCACCCAGGTATATGATCACGGACCGTTTCCTTATCCCGACCTGGCGATCTCCGCTGGCTATGATCCCGCCACCGAGAAAATTGTCGTGACGACCAACCCCTCGCCGCGCGCATTCCTGGTTTACTCGGCGGAAGTGGTGTCAAACTACGACACGATCATGGCGCAACTTGCCGGGGGTCATAATATTCACGAAAGCGCACTGCTGGAAAAGCCGTTGCTCAATCCCCTGCCGCAGCATAGCAACCAAACTGCTGCGACGGCACCCATTCGCCGCTTCGAACTCAACTCGCTCCTGGTGGACGTGGACGCAAAGGCGGACGCGTTGCTGGTGCTGGCGGAAGCGTGGTATCCCGGCTGGCGCGCGGAGATTGACGGGCGCGTTTGCGATTGCGTGCCGGCAAATATCTGGATGCGGGCAGTGCCCGTCCCGGCCGGACGACATGAAGTGCGGGTATATTTTCACCAGGACTATCTGCTGCCGGGGTTGGTTATTTCAGGAATCAGCCTTGGCTTGCTGCTCGTGGTTGTGTCTATCCCCCTTTCCAAAAAATCCGCCAAATTATAATAGTCCGCCTGCGTCCCAAATGATTTAGTTACATCGTCGTCAAGGAGGTGGGGGTAATCGGAAACAGTAACCAAAGATTCTCCCCGCTGCGACTCTATGGCCGCCGGAACCCAACCATCCGGCGGTCATAGACTTTCACATTAAATCTTCTTCATCGAACGCTATGCGATTGACTTTCGCGGCTTTAGCGCAGTTAATAATACTGAAGATTATTATTCATGAATGTCGTAATTGCCCGCCGGGTTCTTTCCTTTTGTCTCGCATTGTTCTGCACCTGCGGCATAGCTGCCACCGCCTTCGCGCATGATGTTCGATTACGCATCGTCACTTATAACATTGAAGACGACATCAATGGCGCGACTGCGCCGCTGCCCGGGTTGATCACGCCGTTTGGCAGCACGAATGTTTTGCTCGGCGGCGTCCTTGAAGGCATCGGCGAAGAAACTCTCGGCACAGATAAACATGCACAACCGCTCGACATCATTGCTCTTGAAGAAACGACCAGCAATCCCGTCACAGTGCAGCCGATCGTGAATGGCCTGAATGCTTTTTATGGCACCAACCGTTATGCCTTAAGCACGTTTCAAGCGACGGAGAGTGGTGGCGACACCGCCGACGGCAATGGCCCCAATGCGATTGCCTATAACACCGCGACGGTTCAACTCGTGGCGTCGGTTCCTGTCAATCCCACGAGCGGTTCGCTCGGTTCGAGCAGCGGCGAGTATCGCCAGGTGATGCGTTACGAATTCGCCCCGGCGGGAGTTACTCCCGCAGCCTCGAACGTATTTTATATTTATGTGAGTCACTATAAGTCCGGCACGACGGCGTCCGACCTGACTTCGCGCGGCAAAGAGGCGGTGATCATTCGCAACGATGAAGCGGCCAGCCTGCCGGCCAACGCGCGTGTGGTGTATGTCGGAGATTACAATGTGACAACTTCGGGCGAAGCTTCCTATATCACGATCCTCGCGACAAATTCGCCCAGCGGCATCGCGCAAGGCGGCGGTTACGATTTTTCCAATCCCACCGGCAGCACCAATGTGAATTGGGGAACCAGCACCCTGCTCGCGTTGAAAACCGAATCCACCACCGACCTGCGTTACCGCGATGATTTTCAAATCATGACGAGCAATGTTTTCTTTGGAGTGCCGGGCGGGTTATCGCTGGTCACGAACACGTATCATGTGTTTGGCAATAATGGTTCCACGCCGTTCCAGGGAAACGTCAGCACTTCGGACTCGGCTTTGAACTCCAGCATTCCCGCGGGTTCGCCGATCACCGCGGCGACGCTTTATCACGATCTGACGAATGCCAGTGATCATTTGCCCGTGGTGGCGGATTATACGGTCACCGTGCCTGATCCAGCGCCTTATCAGGCATGGCAGTTGCAATATTTCGGCTGCACGAATTGTGCGCAGGCGCAGACGAATGCCGATGGCGACGGCACCGGGCAAAATAATTATTTCAAATTCGTCGCGGGGTTGAATCCGACCAACCCGGCGTCCGTGTTCACTTTTCAAATAACGCCCGGCACAAATTTATCTGCGGGAACCACGCTCGCTTTTGGCCCGGCGATGATTGGGCGCACTTACACGCCACAAGTCACCACAGATTTGGAAAGCGGCGTGTGGCAATCGTTGACGAATCTCGCGGTCACGCCGGTGACGAATAGTTCGCAGGTGAGTTTCACGGATACGAACACCGCCGCGCCGCAGCAGTTTTATCGCATCGGCATTTCGTTACAGTAAGCTTAGCGGTCGGCGCGCACATCCCACGCTTCGCGCAAGCCATCGCCGAGAAAATTCAGCGCGAGCAGCGACGACACCAAAGCCAGGCCGGGAAACACAAGCAGCCACCAATAGACGCGGATGATATTGATCTGTCCCGCGCCTTCGGCGATGAGCGAGCCCCAACTTGCCATCGGTTGCTGGATGCCCAAACCGAGATAGCTGAGAAAGGATTCGTAGAGGATGATCGCGGGCACGGTGAGCGTGAGATAAACGATCACGACACCAAAAACATTCGGCAGAATATGACGCGCCAGGATGTGCCGATGCCCCGCGCCCATCGTGCGACTCGCCTCGACAAACGCGCGTTGCCGCAAACTCAACACTTGCCCGCGAACAATGCGCGCCATGTTGAGCCATGAAACCGCGCCGAGTCCGATGAACAGAAAAAGCAAGCGCGTGAGATCCGACAGCGCGGGTGAATTGAAATAGTCTATGAGGTTTTTAACGCGCCCCTCCAGCGTCGTGATGAGCACAATCACAAAAATAATCGAGGGCAGCGAATACAACACGTCCACGATGCGCATCAGCACGTCGTCCCAGCGTCCGCCGAGGTAACCCGCGATCGCGCCCCACAACACGCCGATGATCAAGCTCACGCTCGCCCCGACCGCGCCCACCAGCAGCGACACCTGCGCGCCGTAAAGAATGCGGGACAATAAATCGCGCCCATGCACGTCCGTCCCGCACCAATGTTCCCAACTCGGCGGCACGAAGGATTCGTCGGATAAAGTATCGGGATCGTATTTCATCGCGAACGCTTTTCCTTTTGCCCCGCTCATCTGCGCCGTTTTCAAAACCAGCGGCCACGCGAGCACCACGATTATCAACGCCAGCAAAAACCACGCGCTGATCACCGCCGGGCGATGCCGCTTGAAGCGACGCCACGCCTTTTCGTTCAGGCTGAGATGCTTGACCGCCGGGCTTTGCGCGATTTCGGGCGCGGGTGTCGTGGCCGGCTCACTCATACTTCACCCTCCGGTCGAGCATCATGTAGGCGAGGTCCACGAGCAGGTTCAACGCAATCAACAAAACGGCATAAAGAATCACGAGCCCGACGACGACGGGATAATCGCGGTTGAGGGAGCCGTTCACGATTGGGGTGCCGAGGCCGGGAATTTGAAAAATATTTTCGATGACGAACGAGCCCGTCAACAGGTCCGCGAGCAGCGGGCCGGAATAAGACAGGACCGGCAAGATCGCGATGCGGACGCCGTGCTTGAGCAGCAGCGTGGTTTCGCTCATGCCTTTGGCGCGCGCGGCGGTGATGAATTCCGATTGCATCACGTTCAGCATGCCCTCGCGCATCAGGCGCGCGACGCGCCCCGCGAAATACAGCCCGAGCGCAATCATCGGCAACACCGCGTGCCACGGCGTTTCCCACAGCGCGACCGGGAACCAGCGGAAATGAATCGCGAACACCACGACGAGCACCGGCCCGATCACGAGCCCAGGAATGCACACGACGAGCACCGCAAAAAAACTTCCCGCATAATCGCCCCATTTGCCGCGCTGCACCGCGGTAAAAAATCCCAGCGGCAACCCGATGCCCAGCGCGAATCCAAAGGCCATGAACCCCAGCGACAGCGAAACCGGCAAGCCCTGGACGATGATGTCGTTGACGGTGTGATCGCGATAAATATACGAGGGTCCGAAATCGCCGCGGATCAATCCGCCCTCGAACCAGTGGATTTTTCCATTCGCCTCGCGGTCGTAACCGACGCCGAGGTAGCGCAGGTATTGTTTCCAGAACGGATCGTCCTGGTGATATTTACGTTTGATGTTGCGCTCGACATCGGGCGTGGCGGGTTTGCGGTCGCGGTCGAACGGCCCGCCCGGCGCGAGATGCAGCAACCCGAACGAGAGAAAGCTGATCACCAGCAACAACGGGATGGACATGAGCAGGCGTCGCAAAAAATACATGTCAATGTTTGGTTGGGGTGGCCGGCGTTTTCCAAATCGCGTTCAGCGGATGGTTGTCGAGCACGTTCTCGTAGATGCCGTGGATGATGTTCGTGTGGTAATAATTGAAACCCACGTAATAAAAAATCGGGATGACCGGGCCGTTTGTGAGGAGGATGCTTTCCGCCTCATACAAATACTTCTGCCGCTTCGCCGGGTCGTTTTCCTTGTCGGCGGAGCGGATCAAATCGTCGTAATGCGGATCGCCCCAGCCGGTGCGGTTGTTGCCGCCGTCGGTCATAAACAAATTGAGAAAGGTGTCGGGGTCGTTGTAATCGCCGATCCAACTATCGCGGCTCGTATCATAGTCGAGTTTGTTTTCGTCGGAGAGATAGACTTTCCATTCCACCTGCCGCAATTCCATGTCAATGCCCAGTGTGTCACGCCACATCTGTTGCAGTTCCACCGCGATCTTCGCGTGGATCAGCGATGCGCCGCCGGCGGAAGCGTTGAACATATAAGTGAAACGCGGAAAACCTTTGCCGCCCGGATAACCCGCCTCGGCGAGGAGCTTGCGCGCCTTGTCGGGATCGTAACCCAAGCCTTCCGGCGCGTGATAATGACCAATGCCCGGCGGCGTGAAATGCGTGGCGGGCACTTCGCCCGCGCGCGTGATTTTTTTGGTGATGCGCTCGCGGTCAATCGCGTAGCCGAGCGCCTGCCGCACCCGCACGTCGTTGAACGGTTTCCGCGTCGTGTTGCAGCGGATGAAATAAGTCCCGAGAATCGTGTAGCTGTGAAAGTCGGGGCGCTTCATCAGCACGTCGAGCAATTCCGTCGGCACGAGGTCCTTGTCCCACACCAGGTCCACACCGCCGGTTTCGTAAAGATTCAACGCTGTGATCGGCGAACCCAGCGGCAGAAAATCCGCCACCTCGATCCGGGTGTTCGCAGCGTCCCAGTAACGCGGATTTTTCCGCAAGCGGATCCGGTCGTTGAGGTGCCAGAACATCATTTCGTAAGGACCGCTTGAAGGCAGCGGCTTGGCCATGATCCATTTGTCACCGTACTTTTCAATCGTCTGCCGCGGCACGACTTCGAGAGTGGGAAAGGCGCACAGATCGAGAAAAAACGCGGTGGGATTGGTGAGTTCCACCCGCACCGTGTAGGGATCAATCGCATGTACGCCGACCAGGTTCGGGTCTTTGATTTTGCCCGAGTTAAAATCCTCGGCGTTCTTGAGGTAGAAAAGTTGTCCGGCGTATTCGCTGGCGGTTTCCGGTTTCAACGCGCGAATCCACGAATAGACGACGTCTGCCGAGGTGATAGGTTCGCCGGTGGACCAGACGAGATTTGTACGGAGATGGAATGTGTAGATGCGGCCGTCCGGTGAAATTTCCCAATGCGAAGCGAGTCCCGGGTCGGGCAGCGCGGTCTTGGGATTCACGCGCGTCAAACCCTCGAACAGCCCGGAAACAATTCTTCCCTCGGAGACGCCCAACACCAGCGCGGGGTCGAGCGTTTCGGGTTCGATGCCGTTGACAATGACGATGTCCGCGCGCGGTTCACGCCGGACGCAATCCGTGAAGAGCAGGCTGAAGCCGCAAACCAACAGCGCGGCAGCCTTCGGTATGCGACGAAACCTCCTCCGTGGCAGAGGCGGGTTCGTCGGCAAATTCATCCGTGATTATTTGGCCGGGTGATTGGTTGGCGCGGCGCCGTTGGTGGAAATCATCAGCGGCATCGCTGGGGCGGCGCTGCTCGCGGGTGCGGGCGCCGGAGTCGAGGACGGCGCCGGAGCAGTCGTTGAAACCGGCGGCAGGGCCGATTGTTTTTCGAGCGAGCGCTTGAGGGCGTCCGCACTCGAATGGCTCGCGTGCGTGTTCAAGACCGAAAGCACGAACACCAATACAAAAAATGCGGCCGAAGCGTATTTGGTGAGACTGGTCAGCGCCGTGCCGGAACCCGCGCCGAACAGCGCGTCCGTGGTGCCGCCGCCGAATGCCACCCCCGCGCCGGCTTCCTTCTTGGGCAGTTGAATCAGGATCAGCAGTCCGAGGAACACACAATCCACCAGCAACAATAATGTAAATAGCACAGTCAAAATAGTCATAGCTTTGAGTCAGTTAACGGTTAAATCGAATTCTTGATAATATCAGCAAAACTGCGGGCTTCAAGCGAAGCGCCGCCGACCAGCGCGCCGTCCACGTCGGGCAGGCTCATCAGTTCACGCGCATTCGCGGGTTTGACGCTGCCACCATATTGGATGCGCACGCGGCGGGCGACAGTTTCATCAAAAATACTCGCAAGCAGCTTGCGAATGAATTGATGTTCCTTCTGCGCCTGCGCGGGCGTGGCCGTGTGGCCGGTGCCGATGGCCCAAACCGGTTCGTAGGCCACGATGGTTTCCTCCATCTGCGCCTTGGAAAGACCGGCGAGGCTGCCGCGCACCTGCGTTTCCAAAACTTCCTCGGTCTGGTTCGCCTCGCGTTCCGCCTGAGTTTCACCGACGCATACGATGGGCTTGATGGAAGCCGCGTGGGCCGCATGCGTTTTCTTACAAATGAAATCGTCCTTCTCGCCAAGAATATGGCGGCGTTCGGAATGGCCAAGGATCACATAGCGGACGGAAAATTCCTTCAACATCCCCGCGGCGATTTCGCCGGTGAATGCGCCGGAGTTGTGCTCGTTCATGTTCTGCGCGCCGAGGCGCAGATTGGAATTGAGCACCACCTTGGAAACTTCGCTGAGCGCGGTGAATGGCGGGCAGATCACGATGTCCGCTTCCTTAACGCTGCCGGTTTCCAGCTTGAGATCGCGCACGAACGACAGCGCCTCGGCCACGGTCTTGTGCATCTTCCAGTTGCCGGCGATGATGAGTTTGCGTTCCTTATCCATATTGGTCTTTCAGAAAATATCGGCTATTTTTTATCGGTCAACGCCGCGACGCCCGGCAATACTTTGCCTTCCAAAAATTCCAGGCTCGCGCCGCCGCCGGTGCTCATGAAAGTCACCTTGTCGCCGAGCTTGGCTACATTGAGCGCCTTCACGCTGTCGCCGCCGCCGATGATGCTCTTGGCGCCGTGTTTCTGCGTGGCTTCCACCACCGCACGCGCCACCGCGAACGTGCCCTCGGCAAAACGCGGGTCTTCGAAAATTCCCATCGGGCCGTTCCACAAAATCGTTTTCGCGCCGTGAATCACGTCGGCAAACGTCTTCGCGGTGTCGGGGCCGATGTCCACGCCTTCTTCGTTATCAGGAATATCTTTGTCCTTGTTCACGCGCGGATTCGTCAAGTCAATGACTGGCTTGCCTTTTTTGTTCAGCTTGTCGGTCTTCACCGGTGTGGCGACGATATTGTCCGTCGGCAAAAGGAATTTCACATTGCGCGCCTTGGCTTTTTCCAACGCGGACTTGGCGATGTCCGTCTTGTCCGGTTCGCAAAGCGATTTGCCGATCTTCGCACCGAGCGCGAGGCGGAAAGTGTAAGTCATCGCGCCGCCGATCAAAATGGCGTCGGCCTTTTCGAGCAATCGGTCAATGACGTTGATCTTGTCAGAGACTTTTGCGCCGCCGAGGATGACCACGAATGGCCGCGCGGGTTTTTCCAATTCATCGCCCAAAAATTTTAATTCGCGTTCCATCAGCAGGCCGGCAGCGCATTGGCCGCCGTTTTTCGCGATGACGCGGGCGACGCCTTCCGTCGAGGCATGCGCGCGATGAGCGGCGCCGAAAGCGTCGTTTACATAAACGTCCGCGAGTTTGGCGAGCTTGGCGGCGAAGACGGGATCGTTGGCCTCCTCTTCGTTGTAATAACGGACATTCTCCAGCAGGAGCACGTCGCCGGGCTTCATCGCGCCGATGGTGTTCTCCACTTTTTCGCCAACACAATCATCCACGAAAGCGACATTGCAATGCAGCATGTCCGCGAGCTTCGCGGCCACGGGACGCAGGGACATGGAAGGTTCGCGCTGGCCTTTGGGCCGCCCAAGATGCGCCGCGAGAATCACTTTGGCGCCTTGTTTGATAAGCAATTCGAGCGTGGGCAGGGTTTCCTTGATGCGCGTGGTGTCGTTGATGACCATTTGGCCGTCCTTTTCTTCCATCGGAACATTGTAGTCCACGCGGACGAGGACGCGCTTGCCCTGCACATTCAAATCTTTAACGGTCAATTTTGCCATAATCAAATAGGGGCGAGAGGATACCTCACCGCAAGAGTGAGTCAAAGCGAATTTCGGCCTAATTTATTCGCGGGCAAAGGCGAATCGCCGCGTTGAGTGATCGCCAAATCAGATCGCGGGATCAAAATTCATCGGAACCATCTCAAAACCTTTTGACCGCCAGCCGTTTAAACCACCAACCAAGGGGCGCACCTGCTTCGCGCCTTTTTCCCGCAAAAACTCCGCCACGCTGCCCGCCGTCTGTTCCGCCGGGCAGTCGCAAAACACCACGATTGTCTTGTCCAGCGGCAATTCGCTGAAGTGATTCTCGATCGTGTCGTGAGGAATCCAGCGCGAGTGCGGGAGCGTGATAGGATTCGCCCGCGCGTCCAGTTCATCCCGCACATCCACCACCACCACACTTTCGCCGGCGTCCTGCATCCGCTTCAATTCCTCCACGCTGATGCTCGCCTGCAAACTTTCCTTCAACGCCTTCAAATAACGCTTCCGCTGGATGAAATTCCAGATCAACACCCCCACCACCAGAAACCCGCACACCCACGGAATGTAAGCCTCAATCGAATGCGCCTGCATCTGCAACCGCTTAAAACTCTCGCTCAAATACGCACCCGCCGCCAGCGGCAAAGTCGCCCAGAACAACGCCCCTACCGCATCATAAGCCACGAATTCGCCGTAACGCACATTCGACATCCCAGCCAGCGGTGGCGCGAGCGTATTCAACCCCGGCACGAATTTTGAAAACAACAATGTCCGCGTCCCATACCGCGAGAAAAACGATTTCGTTTTGCTCACGCACGTATCCGGCCGCCACGACAAACGGCACATCAGGTTCAGCACTTTTCCCCCGCGCGAAAGCCCGATCACATACCAAATCGAATCCGCCAGCACCGATGCCCCAATCGCAATCGCCAGGCAAAGCGCGAAATTCATCTCACCCGAAACCGACAACGCCCCCGCCGCCAGCAACGCCGGAAACGCCGGAATCGGCACCCCGATCTGCTCCAGGAACACACAACCCGCCACTCCCAGATACCCAAAATCCCACCACGCATGCGGCGTCGGATTCAAAATGGTTGCGATCATCATCAAAGGATTCTTTCCAAGCCGCCACGGAGAAGGTTAGCCGGTCAGCCTCGACCATAATGCCGCAGGCTCGCCGGGAATGCAAATTGGATGTAAACAGATTCTTGCATTTCACCCTTATGGGATAGTATTGTTCCAACATGAGTCTTTCCGTTGAAATGCTCGCCAAAGAGGCCCTCGATTTGCCCACCAGCGGACGCGCGCTCTTGGTCGAAAAACTTCTCGCCAGTCTCGCCGGCAAAGTGGATCCCTCCATCGAACAGGCTCATTTAAATGAAATCCGCGACCGACGCGCTGCCGTACAATCCGGCAAAGCAAAACTGATTGATGGAACTGAAGCGCTCAAGCAGACTCGCGCCGCCCTCAAAAAATGAAGCATCGCTTCGTTGACGAAGCTCTCGCCGAATTCATCGCCGCCGCCCGATACTACAACCATCAAGTACCAGGTTTAGGCGACGCCTTCGCCGACGAAGTTGAAGCCGGCATCGAAGTCATTCTCGGCAATCCCTCTCTCTGGCGCGTTATCGAAGACGATGTCCGCCGCTACCTCATCAAGCGCTTCCCTTACGGCATTTATTACACGCTGGAAAACGATATCATCGTGATTTAGGCGGTGAAACATCTCCATCGCAACCCAGACTACTGGCAACCTCGTCTCGACCATTGACTCCGCCCCATTCCAGATTCATGGTAACACATGGATACACTCGCCAACAAACCCTGCATCCCCGCCAAGGGCCCCGTCCCACCGCTGTCCCGTTCCGAAATCAAAAAACTCTCCCACCAACTCGGCGCCGCCTGGAAAATCATCAAGGGCCACCACCTCGAACGCGAATACAAATTCAAAGACTTCAAGCAAGCCCTCGCCTTCACCGTCAAAGTTGGCAAGCTCGCCGAGAAAGTCCAGCACCACCCGGATTTCTACCTCGCCTGGGGCAAAGTCAAACTCACCCTCTGGGACCATCAAAGCGATGGCCTCACCGTCTGCGATTTTATTTTCGCCGCCAAGGTCAACCACCTGCGTTAATCGCGCGCATTCCCCCACAATCGCGCGCATGGACACGCCTCAGTAGCATTTTGCTACCACGCGGCAAGTGTTTCTCGCAACCCGACGCATTGATGGCTATTAGCCGACCAGTCGAAACCCTCCCAGCGCGACGATTCCCCGTAACACCGAACCCTTCCCCTTTTTGCCTCTTGAAAGAACGCCAGAAATACGCGCCCTCAACTAATTCTTCCGCCACAACGCCCAATGCCCTGAACCCGGCCCATCTTGACACCGTCCCGAGATCAAGCCCGGCCAACCCGACCCAAGTCCCGCAGAGACAACTGATATCCTGGCGCAAGGTAGGGCTGCGCTGCCGCGCAGCCGTCCCAAGTCCCGCAGGGACGACAGACCTTAGCCCAGCAATTCATTGCTGGGTCTTCCTTCACTTCTAATTCAAGTCCCGCCAGCAACGGGACGAAAGAATTTGATGAAAATGAAAGTGCCCGCGTAACCGAAATAAATCACCCGAATTTTTGCCATGTGCGCGTTCTTAAAATCGCGCCCAACCGTCCAAGTGGAGGCGACGATCATCTCTTTCCCCGGGGAACGCACACGTCCCGCGTGCAGTGACCGGCGTCTCGCCGACCACATCTATCCTCTATTCTAAAGAACAATATTCAAAGCCATCACGCGTTCTCGATTCGACTTATCCCGCACCATTGAGAAAAAGTTTACGGAACGCAGCACTGGGCGTAGCTTCCGAGAAATTCCAATTTTGACTTCGGTCGAGAAAAGAGTCCCTCCTCACTTGTCTGAGGTCCGATCCGTCTGAATGCGCCTGATGCAAAGCCAGGATAACAACAACACTAAATCAACGGTCCATGGCAACCATCCCCGCCAACGAACCCACCTCCGCACCCATCACCACCACCAAGAGTGAGCCCACCCTGACAACCACCGCCGCCCATCAATCCACCTTGCCCTTCCCCTCCGATCCTGCTCCCGTGACACCCATCACCACCGGCAAAAGCCGCGTTTGAAAAAAGAAAAAGTGTAAATGACACCGCTATAATCGAAGCGAACTTAGCAAAATTCATTTTCATCAGCCAATTTCGTTCCCTTGCGCGATTTGTCAATCACCCGACGCTCGAATGCACGTAGAAGCGTAGATAAATTGTCAATTCCTATGAAAATAGCCGCGCGAAGGCTATGATTTGGGTTACCCTCGGCAGCAGGCTTTCGAATAAAATCCGAGCCATCGTCATTTTTCGATTTGGATGACGGTTGACACCCTCCTCATCTTCAAACTGATTAAATTTAAAAAGCCGAAGGACACAGAAGCGCCCAAAAATTTGCAATTTTATTTGTTTTGATTTAGAGTCGAAACAGCTTTCATGACCATACGTGGCTGTGTTAAGCGGCCGATTGCGAAACGGTGTAGTACAATTTCGGATTTAGAGTGTTAAGTTTTGTTCTCGTGGGGCGGATAGATGAGTTGTTCATAACTGACGTTATCAACTGCTTGTGGAAATCTGAGCGCAGCCCCACCGCGCAGGTTTCCCCATTAGAAAGCAGTCGCGAATGTCAGATTTCAACACAACATTGGTGCTCATCATCGTGATGATGATCGTGGGCAAAGATTGGACGGTTAAGGAGGGCAAAGGCCCAAAGGCAAAATCTTCATCTTTGCTTTCGGTCTTGGCGCATCTGCTAAAAAAACTTCACTGAGAAATAAATCCTTGAACTGATTTTATCTTTCCAGTGTGCTACTTTTTGCCTTGTAAGCAATCAATTCCAAATCATCCTCAGATATTGATGGGATGCGTTCACCGGTTATAGAATTAAATCGCGGTCTTTTTGAAAAACCTCGAATAGGGGAAGGCCGATTCTATTATGAATCCGAGTTTTATGATGATAACGCGTGCAAGGTGAAAAAGTCAGAATCTTTTCTTTTGTGGGCTAAGTGCGTGTTTGCGGCGGTAAAAAAACACTGAAACGAGATGCGCTGAGGGATGCCTTTGTAGGGCCGGATGCCTTCTCTACAGCGACCGATGAAGCAGGAGTTTTTTTGAAAATAAACTCGACGTGCCAAAAATTAAACCGTTGATGTATAACAGTTCGCGGATGCAGCCAACCCTTATGAAACCAGCTCTAATATCTGGATGAGCAACATGATCAATCTCCGCCGCCGTTCGCAGTTAGTAACTCATTTCATTCTCGCCCTAACCCTCACCGCCGCCACCGCGGCCGCTCTCGCCGCACCCGCCGCCAAAGGGACGAAAAATTCCTTCGCCGACATCGTGCGCAAGACCGAGCCGCTCACCCCCGCGCAGGAACAAAAAGCCTTTCATCTGCCACCCGGTTTTGAAATCCAACTCGTCGCCGCCGAACCCGACATCGGCAAACCCATCAATATGGCCTTCGATGCCCAGGGCCGCCTTTGGATCACCCAATCTCGCGAATATCCCTTTCCCGCCCCCGCCGGCCAGCCCGCGCGCGACATGATAAAAATCTTGTCCGACTTCGATCCCCAAGGCCACGCCGCGAAAATCACCACCTTTGCCCAGGGCCTGAATATTCCCATCGGCATTTACCCCTACAAAGACGGCGCGATCGGCTACAGCATCCCCTTCCTTTACCGTTTCACCGACACCAATCACGACGGCCACGCCGACACGAAGGAACCCTTTCTTGGCCGCTTCGGCTTCGAGAAAGACACTCACGGCATGACCAGTTCCTTCCGGCGCGGCTTCGACGGCTGGCTCTACGCCAATCACGGTTACAACAACGATTCCGTCCTCACCGCCAAAGACGGCAGCAGCATCAAACTCAATTCCGGCAACACCTACCGCGTCAAAATAGACGGTTCCCACATCGAGCAATTTGCCTGGGGCCGCGTCAACCCCTTCGGCCTCATCTTCGATCCCCTCGGCAACCTCTACTCCGCCGATTGCGAAACCCTGCCCATCTATGAAATTTTGCGCGGCGGTTATTATCCCAGTTTCGGCAAACCCGACGACGGCCTCGGCTTTGCCCCGCCGATGATAGATCACAAACACGGCTCGACCGCCATCGCCGGAATCGTTTATTACGCCGCCACCAATTTCCCGCCCGACTTTCGCGAAAATATGTTCGTCGGCAACGTCATGACCTGCCGCATTGATCGCGATTCCCTAGAAATGCGCGGTTCCTCGCCGTGGGCGATCCAGCAGCCGGATTTTCTCGTCAGCGACGATCCCTGGTTTCGCCCGGTGGATTTGCAAGTCGGCCCCGACGGCACGATGTACGTCGCCGATTTTTACAATCGCATCATCGGCCATTACGAAGTGCCGCTCGATCATCCCGGTCGCGACCGCGAGCGCGGCCGCATCTGGCGCATCGTCTATCGCGGCACCAATGCCACCAGTGAAGCCCCCGCCCCCGCGCACTTCGATATTTCCCGCGCGCCCGGCAAAACTTTGATCCGCGAACTCGGCAACCCGAACCTCACCATCCGCATGCTCGCGATGAGTGAATTGACCGACCGCATCGGCCCCGCCGCCATCGCGCCCGTCACGCGAATCATGCGCCCATCAAACACCAACGTGTTCCAAAAAATTCACGGCCTTTGGGTGCTCTACCGGTTGAACGCGCTCGATCCAAAAATCCTCGCGTCCGCGGCGCAAGACAAAGACGCACGCCTGCGCGTCCACGCCACCCGCGTCCTGGCAGAATTGCCCGCGCTCAACGAAAGTTCATCCACCCGATCATTGCCCAGCCAGCGTTCGCTCGTGCTCGCGGCGTTGCAAGATCCCGACGCACTCGTGAAGCGCACCGCCGCCGACGCCCTCGGCCGCCACCCGGATTTCAACAACCTTCGCCC
Source organism: Verrucomicrobiia bacterium (assembly GCA_036268055.1). Taxonomy (NCBI): domain Bacteria; kingdom Pseudomonadati; phylum Verrucomicrobiota; class Verrucomicrobiia; species Verrucomicrobiia bacterium. The sequence continues at coordinate 29,093 of DATAUW010000035.1, forward strand.
GCTGCTCGACGCCCGCGAAACCGTCCCCGCCGACGACACCCATTTGCTCTACGTCCTGCGCATGTCCTTGCGCAATCAGTTGCTCGCCACCAACATTTTCTCGCGCCTCCCGCTCGCGCAATGGAGCGATGCCGACGAGCAAGCCATCGTGGACGTCTGCCTCGGCGTGCCCTCGTCCGAATCCGCGAATTTCCTGTTGCGCCACCTGCAAAATCACGAAGAGAGCCGCGCGCGCTCCGCCGATTTCCTCCGCCACATCGCGCGTTATCTGCCGCCCGATCAAATCAGTCATCTCGTCGAATTCACCCGCAAAAAATTTGCCGGCGACGCGGATTTTCAAATGGCTTTGTTTCGCTCCGTGCAAAAAGGAACCGCCCAACGCGGCGACGAATCCGGCCCGGCGCAACTCGCCGATTGGGGCGGCGATATCGCCAAACAACTCGACAGCGAATTAAAATCACAACCCGAAACCTGGCACAATTCCCCGGTTGACGGCCTCCCCAACCGCGCGAATCCCTGGTCCCTCCAAATGCGCAAATCCGCCGACGGCGATCCCGCTTCGCTATTCATCAGTAGTCTCCCCAGCGGCGAAAAACTCACCGGCAAATTTCGCTCGCCGGATTTTACCGCGCCCGAACAACTCACCTTTTTCATGGCCGGTCACGACGGCCCGCCCGGCAAACCGCCGCAGAAAAAAAACGCCGTGCGCTTGCGCGCCGTTGACACCGGTGAAGTGCTCGCCGAGAGCGCCCCTCCGCGCAATGACGTCGCTCAAAAATTCACCTGGGACTTGCACGCTGCGTCCGGAAAAAAAGTGTACGTGGAAATTGTGGATGCCGACGAGGGAACCGCCTACGCCTGGCTCGCCGTGGGCCGCTTCGATCCCCCCGCAGTCGAATTGCCCGCCGCCGATCCGCTCATCATCGCCCAACGCCAGCAATCCGTCGCCGAACTGGCCAAAACCTTCAAGCTCGCCGCGTTCGAAACCGAATTGGCGCAATGGGTAACCGACGACACTACTTCCCCTGAAACCCGCAGCCAGTCGGCAATGGCCTTGATGGCGATCAATCCCGACGCCCACGCCGCGCTGCTCGGCCGCCTCGCCGCCGATCCCGCCGGCCCTGCCGAACTGCGCGAAAGCATGGCGCACGCGCTGGCATCCGCAAATTCAGAAGCCGCGCGCGCCGCATTGATCGAGGCCTTGCGCACCGCCCCCGACCGCTTGCAGGTAAAGATGGCGCTGGCCCTCGCCACCGGCGCCGACGGCGCGGAGACGCTTTTGAAATTAGCCGAGACCGGAAAAATTTCCCCGCGCGTTCTCCAGGATCGCGGCATCAGCGAACGTCTGAAAGCCACCGCACCCGCCAACTACGAAAACCGCGTGGAAGCCCTGACAAAAAATTTGCCGCCCGCCGACGCCCAGCGCCAGAAGCTGCTCGACCAGCGTCGCGCGCAATTCGATCTCGCCAAAGCCGACGCCGCCAAAGGCGCAAAAGTATTTGAGCAGAATTGCATGGTATGTCATTCGATGGACAATCGCGGCGGAGCCGTCGGGCCGCACCTCGACGGCGTCGGCAATCGCGGCTTGGAGCGCTTGATCGAAGACGTGCTCGACCCCAGCCGCAACGTGGATCCCTCGTTCCGCTACAGCACCGTGACCTTGAAAAACGGCGACGTCTTTGCCGGCCTGCAACGGCGCGAAGAAGGCGCCGTCGTCGTCTTCGTGGATGCCACCGGCAAGGAAACTTCCATCGCCAAATCCGACATGCAAAGCCGCGTTGAATCCATGTCATCCCTCATGCCCGACAATTTTTCCGACGCCCTTCCCATCGCCGATTTCAATAACCTCATGGCCTTCCTCCTGTCCAAAGGCAATTCCCCAACCGCGAAGAAATAAGCCGGCCTCTATTACTTCCTATTATAAACCTCCGTCGCCGTCTTGAGAAAAAGATCGCGCGCCGCCCATTGATCGCCACTCGTGCATTGCACCATGAAAATGGCAACCATCCCCGTCTTGGGATTGACCGACAAATCCGTGCCGTAAGCGCCGTCGTGGCCGAACATGCCGTTGCGCAAATGATAACCCAAACTGTAATTGACCTTCGTCGCCCCCGTTTGTTCCTTGCGCAATTCATCCATCGCCGCCGGTGAAAGATAGCGCTTGCCGTCCAGTTCGCCGTTGTTCGCCAGCATCAATCCGTAACGAAAAATATCGTGCGTCGTTGAAAACAATCCCCCCGCCGCCTCGGGATAACGATGAACGCGATCACTGAACGGCATTGTCAGAAAATCAACCTTACCCTTCGCATAACCGGTCTTGCGCTTGTTCGGACCGTAGGCATTAGCCAGCCGCGCGATTTGCGCATCGCTTGGCCAGAACGTGGTTTCGGTCATGCCCAGCGGATCGAAAAAACGCTTCTGCAAAAAATCCTGGTAAGCCATGCCGCTGACGATTTCCACCACCCGCGCGGCGATATTGATGTCCTGGTTGCCGTATTGATATTTGTCGCCCGGCTGCCATTGAAGCGGCCCGCACACCGAACTCAGCGCGCGATCTTTAAGCGGCGTGCTGTCGGCGCCCGTCTCCCGCTGAAGCTCGGACAGCGCAGTAAGACCACTCGTATGACTCAACAAATGCCGGATCGTGACTGGCCGCACCAATGGCTTAAGCAAAACGTGATTCGTGTCCTTCTCCTCCATCACCATCCACTTGCTCAGTTGCGGAATGAACTTGGTAACCGGATCGTCCAGGCTCACCTTGCCTTCGTCCACCAGCATCATGATAGACGCGCCGACGAACATCTTCGACATCGAAGCGATCCAAAAAACATTGTCCTCGCTGATCGGTTTCTTCGCCTCGACGTCGGCATAACCGATCAGGTTTTTGTAATGCACCTTCCCATCCTTGTCCGCGATGATGCCGATGATGCCCGCCAATTTATAACCATCCAAATACGGCTGCATCGCCGCCGCCACTTCCGGACTGGCAGGCGGTTCCGGCTCGATGGCAAAACTGACCGCGGCGGAAAACACCATCACCAACAACGTAATAATAGACATCAAAGAACACCGAAAATATTTCATAGCACGCTTTCTTTTATTTTTTTCGATTCAAGGGTTGTGGCCAGACTTTATCGCCGGCTTGCCGAAATGCAATCCATAGTCTTCAAAGGCGCACACGTTCGTACGCATCCTAAACCACCCTCAAAGCAGGGTGGCGCTCCCACACCGCCGGGCATTCGCATATAAATAGCCATCAAACTTTGACGCCAAAAAAGGTTGTCCTTTGTCCAATTAGCAGCTACCCTCCGCTCGGAAACCCACGAAGCTTATGACACGGAAAAAAGCGCGAAGCCTCTTAATGCTGGCCTGTTTCGTCTCACTATTCGGTTGTAAATCAACTCCCGTTACCCAGACCGGCGCGGCTGACCATTCAGCTTCCGCACATTATTCCAATACCGCCAGTTGCCGCACCCCCGGCGGGCGCAGCGTGGTCGCGCGTGGCGATATGGTTTCAGTAGGTATCCAGCGGCAAGGTGAAATGGTTGATGTAAGGTTAGGAGAAGTGCAATTTGATGCCGCCGCTAAAATGAGCGTTGATCATACCGTGACTTTTGAACGAGAGAAGGTGCTTCTGGACGGTAAGGAACGGGCCAGGATTTCCACCTCCGCCAATGACCTCGAGGTGATTTGCACCACCAACAAACTTTCCGTGATGGCAGGCAAAGAATTGCTATTTGCCGCCCGGATGGATAAATGGCACCGCAATAACAACGACCCTTCCAGCGCGACCACCGTCGTTCGTTAGAGTACAGCGCGACGGTTGAAAGACCGCGTCCGTACAAAAATCCCGCCTTTCTCGAAAAACGATCCACTCCCCTCTGCTTTCGCATATATTTGCAAACCAGCATTTTGCAAATTTAAAAATACCCGCAAAACTCAACGCAAGCAATCCCGCTGTAACCACTTCATGCGACTACCCTCACATCCCTCCTCCGCCTTTAATATGCCCACCAAGCACCAATGTCAGGCCGCGTTGTGACCTTGTTGCAACAACCATCGAAACAAATCAGCTAAACAAACTATGAAACTAAACGCAAAGTGGATCGTGACTGCGGTCACGGGGATGACGGCGCTGGCGGCCGTGAATTCGGCCCTCGCGCAATCAGCCACCGGGAATCCCACCCTGGGCAACATGACTGCCGGCCAGACCACTCTTTATCCCGGTTGGTCCGCTTCACCCACCGTCATTACACCTTCGGCGGCAGGCTACGAAGTATCGTCCACCGGCTATGGCAGTTTGTATTATGCCAACCCAACCCCAATCCCACTCGATGCCGCCGACACCCAGGTGACGCTCACCTTCACCTTGAACGGTCCAGCCGGTGCATTTTACGTCGGCGTGCCTTTTATTTTGAATGACAATGCCGGCCCGAACAGCGGCACACCTTACGGCGGCTACAATACGTTTACTTTTCCCGGAACCTATTCGGAAACCGTGAATCTTACCACCGCACAGCAAACCGCTGTCGCCGCCGGTAATGATGCCCTGTACGGTTTCAATCTTGAACTGGACCCGGCTGGCAATACTCCCGGCAACGCCTACGACATCACTTTCAACAGCCTCACGCTCTCAGCCGCTCCCGAGCCGAGCACGTATGCCTTGCTGGGCACGGGCGCCGCGACATTTGCCGCGTTCTTCCGCCGCAAAAAATAAGCTGATCAACTAATTCCGTTTTCCCCAAGCCGCCCTCACCGGCGGCTTTTTCATTTATGTCACGGTAGGGCGGAGCTGCCGCTCCGCCGTCCCCCTTCACGCCGCACGACCAACGAAATCATTCCCGTCACCCCCAGCATAATCACCAATCCAATCAACGTGTACCACGGAAACGCAATTTGATTTTCCAACCGCAACCACGTTGGCAATCCCTTCCACGCTTGCACAATCGGGCTGATCCACGTCATCACCACCAACGATGTCACCATGCCCCCAATCACCGCCATCGCGCGCCCTTGTTTCCAAAACAGCGCCAGTAATAATCCACCCAGCAACGCGCCGCTCGTCAGTCCGCGCAGCTTGAATGCCGCATCCAGAATGAATGCTTGTTGCCGGCTCAAGTAAGCCACCCAAATCAATGCCGCCGCCCAAAACACCGTCGAGATTTTGCTGAACGCCAGGTAATATCCCTCCGACCGCCCCTTCGAAATAAATCCCTTCACGAAGTCCATCGTCGAGACCGATGCCAGCGCCGTTAGCGCCGAACTCACCGACGACATCGCCGCAGAAAGCAATGCCACAATCAGCAATCCTTTCAAATAATGCGGCACTTCCGTAAGCATGAAAATCGGATAAATAAAATCGTTCGACTTGATGCCTGGCCGCGATTCCGGCAGCGGAATTTGAAATGGATGCGACTGATAAAACACCCACAGCATCGCGCCGCACAAAAGAAAAATCAGGAACAGCGGGAAAATCACCACCGCGCTCAAGACCAGCGCCTTGCGCCCGTCCGCCACATTTTTGCACGCCAGAACGCGTTGCACGATGAGTTGTTCCGCGCCGTGTGACGACATCACCATCACTGTCCCGCCGATGATTCCCATCCAGATATTGATCGGGTCGTGCCACGAGAATTGCGGGTTGAGCCAGTGAAATTTTCCCGCCGCCGACGCCTGCCGCCACACTTCGCCCAGCCCGCCGGGAAAAACGTGCGGTATATAGAACAAGGTGAAAAGTCCGCCTGCGAGAAACAACCCGAACTGCACCGCATCCGTCCAGATCACCGCCTTCACCCCGCCGATGTAAGTATAAATCAGCGAGAGAATGACGAATAAAAAAATCGCGGGCAAGATATGGATGCCCAGCAAAAGCTGGATCGGAATGCACGCCACGTACACGCGCACCCCCGCCGCCAGCGTTTCGCTCAGCAGAAAAAATCCGCCCGCCGTTTGCCGCACGGAATGTCCGAACGCGTTTCCGAACAGTTGATACGGCGAATAGATTTCCCCCTTGAAATAATGCGGAACCATCACGATCGCGAGGATGATGCGCGCGATCACATAGCCGATGATCAACTGCATGAACGCCATGTCCGTGCCGTAAGCCATCGCCGGCACGCCGATGATCGTCAGCGCGCTCGTTTCCGCCGCCACGATGCTCAGGCCGATGCCCCACCACGGGATATTTTTGCTGCCGAGGAAATAATCGCGCGTGTTCTTCTGGTCCTTGCCGAACCAGACGCCGAGCAAAATGATGCCGCCGAGATAGAAAAAAATAATCAGCCAGTCGGCGGCGTTGAAATAACTGTTCATCGCTTCGCGCACCATTACCGGAGAAACGCGCCGGCATAGCCAGAAAAAACTTCGAGTAACTCGCGGCTGTAACTCCAGCGCCACTCGCCAACCCTGTTCTACCCTCGAGACGAAAACGCCCCAGAACTTAACCAGGCTAATAAACCCGATCGCATTTTAATCTGGCTAACTCATTTATGAACCGGCGCGCCTCGCCTAATGACTTTCCCGGCGGCAGCCGTGAGATACTTGAAAATGCCGGGATTTTGAGTCTCGAAAACCTTGAGACCTGTGTGTCAAAGTAACTGTTACCCGCGAGGAAGATTTTCTTTTCTTACAATTCGGTAGCGTATCAGTTTGAAAATTTCAACCTGTAGCGGCGGTCTATGACCGTCGAATCCCTCGCAAAACGGCGGTCATAGGCCGCCGCTACAACCCACACTGACCACACTAATACTCACTGATAACCCAAACTGATACCCTGCCTACAATTCCATTGACTGTCATATATTCCTTTATTAAAATATCAATGTAGGCAATTTCGCAGCTTAAATTGCCTACATTGTGTTTTTATTTCATTTATTTTATCTGATTTTTAACCTTTTTGATTCTTGGAGGTTTGGAGAATGGTCGCCGGCGCGCTAACTCGGTAATCCGCAAAAATAAAACCGCTCCTTTTACTATTTCGTGAAGAATCTAACTGCCTTGCCGGGTTCTATCCCAAGCTTGACCTGACTCACATGCCCATGAAATATGGCGCATGATTTTCCGGTCGTGCTCGAAAAAGCTTTCGCTAACTTTGGTTTTATTTTCCGCTCTCCTGCTTCTCGCATCCACCGGCTGCCGCACCGCACCACGTCCGGGCGCATTCGAGCCGCGCCAGCATGACGAAATCGTCGTCGCCGGAAAATTCATTCATACCGGCACGCCGGTCGTGCTGTGGCTGGATCCGGGCGGTTACGATGCCTACCGCGTCGAACGCCGTTTCGCGCCTTACGACAAATCAAGCTGGGCCGATTCCGCCAAAGCCGAACCCGAACTCACCGCGCCCAATCGCTACGGTCTCCGCCGCAATCCGCTGACGGATGCCGAAGTCGAACGCGTTCGCGGCGGCGGCTGGGATTTGCTCCTGTTGCAAAAAATCGTGGATCAATTCGTGATTCACTTCGATGTCTGCGGCGTCAGCCGGCAATGTTTCAACATCCTCCAGGACCATCGAGATTTGTCGGTGCATTTCATGTTGGACATTGACGGAACCATTTATCAAACGCTCGACCTGAAGGAACGCGCCCCGCACGCGACCATCGCCAACACGCGCTCCGTCGGAATTGAAATCGCCAACATGGGCTCCTACAGCCGCAAGGAGAAAAATCCTTTGCCCAACTGGTATAAGCATGAGCCTGACGGCCAAACCACCATCACCATTCCTGCGCGCCTTGGCGATGGCGGTGTGCGCACGCCTCATTTCGTCGGCCATCCCGCGCGCCCCGAGATTATCAAAGGCGAAATCCAGGGCGAAGAACTTGAGCAATACGACTTCACGCCGCAACAATACGCCGCGCTGGTGAAATTGACCGCCACGCTTTGCACTGTCTTCCCGCGAATCGAATGCAAATATCCTGTGGACGCCTCCGGCAAACTCATCCCCCACAAACTCACGAACTACGAATGGGAAAATTATCACGGCATCCTCGGCCACTATCACATCCAATCCAACAAAGTGGACCCCGGCCCCGCCTTCAACTGGGATTACGTGATCAACCATGCCCGTGACTTAATGGCCACTCCGACAAAATAATTTTTTCTTCCTCAAGTCGAACCTCCGCGCCTCCGCGGTTAACTTCCCCTCCCCACTTTTAGATTGCGCATTTCCCACATCGGCGTACAATCAAGGTATCGCTCAACGCATTAACCTCCTAACGCATAATCGTTATGTATTTTGGCGTAGATTACTATCCTGAGCACTGGGTCTTTCCGTACGCCGGCACCGCTGAAAAACCCGAATCCGGTTGGGAACGCGATGTCGAACTGATGGTCGCCGCCGGTGTCAATATTGTCCGCATGGGCGAATTTTCCTGGGGACTCTGCGAACCTTCCGAGGGCCAATACGATTTCTCCTGGCTCAGACGCGCCATGGATGTCGTCGGTAAAGCCGGCATCAAAATCGTCCTCGGCACACCCACCGCCGCGCCGCCGATCTGGCTGGCCAAAAATCATCCCGAGATACTTCCCATTGATGAGCACGGCCACGTCCACGGCGAAGGCACGCGCCGCGCGACCTGCCTCAACAGCAATGTTTATTGGGATTTTTCGCAGAAGATTGTTCGCGCGATGGCGGGCGCGCTCGGCAATCATCCGCAGCTTATCGCCTGGCAGATTGATAACGGCCTCGGCGCGCATAACACCGAAGCCTCGTTCAACGAAGAGACCCGCCGCGACTGGCATTCCTGGCTCAAGGCCAAATACGAAGTCATCGAGCGTTTCAACGAACAGACCGGCGCGCGCCACTGGGGCCAGATCGTCAGCGACTGGGATCACATTCCCATGCCGCGCCACTCGCCCACATTGCACAACCCCGCGCTGGCGCTCGATTGGATGCGTTTTTGCAGTGATACCATCCTCGCCTTCGTCAAGATGCAGGCGGACATCCTCCACGAACTCACGCCCAAATGTCCCGTCACCGCGAACCTCCGCGCGCTCTATCGGCGCTTCGATCATTTCGACGTCGCCGAGGCGCTCGACTTTGTTTCCGTGGATAGCAACGCCACGATCAAATCCAAATCTTCCGAGATGGCGTGCGAACTCGACATGTTGCGCTCGCTCAAGAAGCACAACATCCGGACCCCCGACGGTGAAGAAGGCTTCTGGGTCATCGAACAAAAAGCTGGTCAGGTGAATTGGCAGGACGTCAATTCGCTCGTGCGCCCCCAAGTCGTCCGGCTCTTCACCTACCTCGTGATTTCGCGCGGCGCGACGGGCGTCTTGTATTTCCGCTGGCGCCAGCCCTTGATCGGCAGCGAGAAATTTTACGGCGCCGTGCTGCCGCACAACGGTCGCAAAGACAGCCGCACTTATCGCGAAATCAGCCAGCTTGGCGACGAAATCAAACTGCTTGCCCCAGCCTTGCGCGGCACAAAGATCGTCTCGGACGTCTGCATCCTCTACAGCCACGACAACGATTGGGCCATGCAACAGCCGATGCAGCCCAACAAAAATTTCAGCCTGCGCGAACACATCCAGCTTTTTTACAACGGCCTGCACCATCGCAATCTCTCGATAGATTTTGCGCGCCCCACCGAGGACCTTTCAAAATATAAACTGGTCATCGCGCCTTCAATGCATCTCATGGCCGGCGGCGAGGCCGATTTGCTCAAGCTCTACGTGCAAAACGGCGGCACACTCGTCAGCACTTTCAACACCGGCCTTGTTGATCAACATCACATGGCGCCGAACTGCGGCTATCCACATGACCTCACGGACTTGTTCGGCATGGAAGTGCTCGAGTTCGATCCGCTGCCGCCCGGCGAGGAAAATCATCTGACTTTCAAGGGCACCTTCCCCACGAACCATCATCATACCGCGAAGGTGTGGTGCGACATCATCGAACCCAAGGAATGCCAGGTGCTCGCGACCTACGCGAAGGATTTTTACGCGGGCCGCCCCGCGATGACCATGAACAATTTCGGCCTCGGCAAGGCGATCTACATCGGAACCATGAGCCAGCAACATTTTTACGACGACCTCGTCGTCTGGCTGCGCCAGTTGTGCAATCTCCAGCCGCTGCTCAAAGTTCCCGACACCGTGGAAGTCACGATGCGCGAAAAAGACAACACGCGCATTTACTTTTTGCTCAACCACCAGAACTCCCCCATCCGCATCCAATTCTACAAACCCATGCACGATTTCCTCACCGGCACAGTCGTTGCGGGAAATTACGACCTCCCGCCGCACGGTGTTTTAGTGCTGGATGAACACGCCACGCCCAAGCCGGCTGGCGCTGTGCCAGCCTGATCACCCGATGCGAAAAGAAATTCGCGCGATCAGGTCCGTGCCGAAACTATGCTGCAGCCGCTTGAGAATTTCCTTGCGGCGATAGCGCACGATCTCATCCAGCCACGGACTGCTGTCCACCGTCACGAAAAGTGTTCCCTTGTTCAATCCGGTCGGCTGCGCGTGCGCGACAATTCCCGGATCAATTAGGTTATTCCAAACCTTCACCACCTCTGCCTCGGCGCGGCGATTGTCCATGCGCAATTCCACCAGCACGCTCGGCATGATGTCCGCCACTTTGCGCGTGCGAACCAGATTGGTCTTCGCGTGCGCGTCAGCGTCTTCCCCGCGCCATTCCTTGAGGATGCGCTGGCGCGGCCCGCTCTTGGGCGGCCCAAGTTTCGGCGTCGCGCGAAATGGTCTGGGAATGATCGCCATGAAATCAGCGTTGGTTCAATTATAGTCTGCTTCAGCGGTCACAAACTAAATCTCAGTTTAAATCATTCCGCCCCGTTCACAATCTGGCAAAGAATTGGTTCCAGCTTGTGCCCGCTCTTCTGCTCATATTGCCGCGACATGCTGGCCATGAAATCCTTCGCGGCGTCCTGGTCCACCAGATTGATCGTCGCGCCGCCAAATCCCCCACCCGTCAAGCGCGCACCCAGGCAACCCGCATGCGTCCGCGCCAACTCCACGAGCAGGTCCAATTCTTTTGTGCTGTTCTTAAAATAATCGCGCGAGCTTTCGTGGCTCTGGAACATGTATTGCCCGAACTGCTGCCGGTCGCCGTCCTGCAATGCCCTCGCACCCGCCACCACGCGCTGATTCTCGCCCACGATATGATACGCACACTGATATTGGCGCTCGGTCAATCTCGACTTGTTCGTCGTGAGAAATTTCATGTCCACTTCGCGCAAAAATTTTCGGCCCAGCGCCGCCGCCGCTTCTTCGCAATTACGCCGCAGTTCATTATACGCACCCTCGACCAACGAATGTTTCACGCCCGAATTGCAAACGATGATCGCCTCGCCCGCCATCGGCGCCCACTCGACCGTCAGCGATCGAAAATCGATTTCCATCACGTGCGCTGCCTTGCCAAACAACGACGAAATCTGGTCGAGCAACCCGACTTTCACGCCCACAAAATCCGCTTCAGCCGCGCGGCAGACTTTGGCGTATTCCAATTTCTCGGCCGGAGTCAGCGGAGAAAGTTTGCCATTCGTATCGCGCTCGGGCGGTTTGCCGAGACCCGTCTCCGTCAAACGAAAGGGATATAATTGGCGCACGGCCAGAGTCGTGGCGACTTCCAGCGCGGCGGAGCTGCTCATGCCCGCGCCCATGGGAATTGTGCCGTGAATGGCCGCGTTGAATCCTTTGAAATGCACGCCGCGATGCCGCAGTTGCTCCAGCACGCCCTTGATATAATCCGTCCACGGCGCCGCCGGATTTTTTTTCGCCTGGTCCGCCCAAAAAATTTCCGGCTGCGGAAAAGCGGTGGAAATCAATTCGATCTTGCCGTCATTGCGCGGCGAAACCGCCATCTGAATTTCCTTGTCCACCGCGAGCGCAAGCACCAGCCCCTCATTGTAGTCGGTGTGGTTGCCAAGCAATTCCAGCCGCCCCGGCGCGCGAATCAGGTGCACGGCAGGCGTATTGAAATGTTTGCGATAAAGTGATTGTGCGTCAGACATCGCGTAAAAATTGCGCAACCAGCACAATAAAATCAATAAAATCCGCTAACAGGAATTTGTCGAACGGCTCATGGAAATACTTCCTTACGGACCGCGGGTCTATGACCCGCAGCAACGACCGATTAAATTGCCGCACACGACTCAGCCAACGGCGCGCCCCACTCGAAGCCCTCTTGAAAAATGAACGTATTAGAAAGATCGTGACCGGCAAGCTTGTCGAATATTGCTGCGGGTCATAGACCCGCGGTCCGTCAGATAAGACTTTCGCGCCGACTCAACTACCGTCACTTTTTGCGCGCCACGACCAGGAATTGCTTCCCGAAAAAGCCCCACGCCGGACGCAATTTAAGATACAGGCTGAGAAAGAAAATCGGATAGCGTGGCTGATTCACCATCGTGTAAGGCAAAAATTTCGCCACGTTCAATTCGGATTGAAAACCGCGCGTCACCAGCGCCTCGGTCATCGAATTTTCGGTGAGCGGCAGATGATGGTCCCAAAATTCCCAGTAAGTCGCCGGCAGATATTTGATATTCGGCCCCATCGCAATAATGCGTCCGCCCGGCGCAAGGCAGCGACGCGCTTCATCAAGGGTTCTTCCCAGCGCGATTTTGTCCGGCAAATGCTCGAAAAAATTGCTCGTAAAAACCACCTGCAACGAATTATCCGGCAACTCCCAATGCTTCGAGCAATCCTGCTCAAGAAATGTCACCGACTTGTCGAGATACTTAAGCGCATCGTGATTCAAGTCCATTGCGTATTTTTTTGCGCATTGAACCTGATTGATGAATTCCCCATAACCGCAGCCCAGATCCAGCACATGATCGGAGGGCTTCACGAATTTTTGAAAAAACTCCGCCAGCAGCACCGACCAGATTTGCCCGCGATATTCCTTGTTCTCGCGGAAGCGGGCTTCATAGATTTTTTCCAATTCAGCTGGTTCGTTAGCGCTCATTTCTTTTTATAATCACCGCGGCTGAAATATTTTTCCAGCCATACATAAAGGCAGATGAACAGGTAGCGGCTGCCCATTTCCTTGATCTTCAATTTCGCTTCGCCGGTGCGGCGGTTGCGCCACGTGATCGGCATCACCGTCCAGGTATAGCCCCGCACGATCGCCTTGAGCGGAATCTCCACCGTCAAATTAAAATGCGGCGAGATCAGCGGACGGCAACCTTCAATCACCGTGCGGCGGTAGCATTTGAAGGCATTGGTGGTGTCGTTCAATTTGATCTGAAACAGCACCTTCAAAAATAAATTCGCCATGCGGTTGATCATGAGCTTCACGCGCGGGTAATCAATCACCCCGCCACCACGCATGAAGCGGCTGCCGAAAACACAGTCGAACCCCTCGTTCAACTTCTGCCAATAACGCACCACGTCGCGGCAGTCATCCGATTCGTCCGCCATCATGATCACCACGGCGTCGCCTTGCATATTATCCAGGCCGCAAAAAATCGCGCGGCCGAACCCATGCTGGCCGGTGTTCTGCAACGGGCACAAATTGGGAATGGAATTCCTAAGCTCGCTGAGGATTTCCCACGTGCGGTCCTTGCTGCCATCATCCACGACCACGATTTCGTGCGGCACATTGTGAAGTTTAAGTTCAATATGCAAATGCTCGACCATGGAAGCGATGCAACCCTCCTCGTCCCGCGCGGGAACGACGATGGACAACAGCGACAACGGCGGCGGCGCGATTTTTTCGGCGCCTTCACTCATAGAGTGGAATTCCGCACCAGCACTGGGCCGCAGCATGCCGCGCCTGCTTTGGGTTGCTTAACACGATTGAAACAGGTTGCCAGTTTCACGTTTTGCTGGCAAGCGAGTTTGGAATCATCTGCCGCGCGCTTGTTGCTCCAGCCATTCGCTCGCCAGCGGCAACACCCGGTCCCAATGCAACGTCTTCGCCCGTTCCCACGCCGCAACCCGATAGCGCGCATATTTCTCCGGCGATTTCAAAATCTCCACCAACCCCTCCGCGAGCGACTCCGGTGTTTCCGCCTTGGAAATAATTCCAGTTTCGTCGTGCAACGTGGATTCGATCAGGCCCGCCACCGGGTACACCGCGCCCGGTGTACCCATTGCATTGGCTTCGACGACGTTTAGGCCCCAGCCTTCGCGCAGGGAGGTGTGCAGCAAAAAATGCGCGCGCCGCAATTCCGCATCCTTGTCCGCCTCGGAAAGCCCACCGGTAAAAACCACGCGTTCGCCCAGTTGCAATTCGGCCACCAACTTCCGCAACAGGGCATCCACTTCACCCGTCCCGACAATCGTCAACCGCACATCCACGCCACGGTCCACCAGGCATTTCACGGTGCGAACGGCGTGATCAATGCGCTTGTTCGGCGCGAGTCGCGAAACGACCACCAGCCGCAAGGGCAGCTCCAGCGTTTTCTCTGGCAAGGACGCCAGCGCAACAGTATAGACGCCGTAAGGAATCATTTTCACGGACTTGACGCCGTGCGATAAAAGAATTTCCCGCGTGCAGGAACTGGCCGTCCAGAATGGCACTTTGCGATAAAACCAATGCGTCCATTTTTCCTGCCAGCGGCCGATCATCGAAATCGGCCACGGATAAAAAGCGCTCCAAATGGGTCCAAGCACTTCGTGGATGTAAGCGGCACAATTCGTTTTGCACCACCACGGCGCATACCAGGGAATGCCGTGGTGCTGGTCCATCACCAGATCGAATTTCGGCTGGCGGCGATACCAATCAATCGCCTTCAGTATGGAAGTGCCCATGCCGCCGCCGCGCACGATGCGCACACCCTCGATGGTTTCTTCGCGCGAACCGCCAGGGAAAGCATTCGCAAACCAGAAGACTTCGTGGCCGCGCTTTTGCAATGCGGCGAGATATGCAAGCGTCACCCGTTCCGCGCCGCCGGAAATCGGGTTCTTCGGATCGCGCCAGTTCAACATCAGAAATCGCATGCTGGTAAAATCTGACGTTGGAAAAATTTTGACTGAAAGCCAAACAAAATAAGCGCGGCCTCAACCCGTCGAACGCCTCTTGACACTGCGCGCAAGGTAGGGGATTTGCGCGAGTCGCACACGCGTGTCTTGATCTTACTCCGCGGCGACGCCATGCGCCTCTCCTTGTGCGGCTGCATTTGTCACTGCCATCCCGATATGCACCGGTTTCATAATCGTCAGCGTTCCGTTCATTATGCTGATGGGCCGGACCGGATCTTTGCCGGCGCCAAACAAGGCCACATTGGTGAACACCAAAGTCTCTTTTCCCAGGAACGCGTTCGTCGCGATGGTCATCGGCACAAAGACCAGCACGCCGTCTTTCAACTGCGCATGGGAAAATGAATTGATCGCCACGCGCAGGACGCCGGACTTCACTTCACACGATGCCACCATGTGGTCGGCGACGGCGTCACCCGCAACTGGCGGACTGGCGGTCAGGGATTTTGAATTAAAGCGCAGGTCGAATTCTGCCGACAAGAGATTGGTATCGGTTGCCAGCAGGACCGGCACTTGCACGGTCGTGCCTGGAACTCCGTTGGTCGCGGCGATCGCGATCAAGGGCGCGGCGGCAGCCATGCCGGGCAGAAAAAGCATGGCCAGCGCAATCAGGCGCCCACATTTAAATCCCGTTTTGATCACGCAATTAAGCATAAGGCCCGCGGACGAACAGTCAACTTCGCCCTCGCTCAAGGCCGCCGCAATCCGCGGCACGGCGCGAATCGTCGTGTCACCTCTGCGACAACTTTAAACTTTAAATCCTCAGCCCCGAACCTTAATCTAAACCTATGTCGAAAAAAGCGTTAATCACTGGCATCACCGGACAGGACGGCTCTTACATGGCCGAGTTTCTTCTTAGCAAAGGTTATGAAGTCCACGGCATCATCCGCCGCGCGAGCACTTTCAACACCGGCCGCCTCGATTCCATTTACGCCGATCAACATTCCGGCAAGAGCCGTTTGTTTTTGCATTACGGCGACCTGAGCGATGCCAGCGCGCTCGCGCGTCTCGTCGGCCAGATCCAGCCGGACGAAACTTATAATCTCGCCGCGCAAAGCCATGTGCGCGTCAGTTTTGACAGCCCGGAATATACGACCGACATCACGGCGACCGGCACCATTCGCCTGCTCGAAGCCATCCGTGAGACCGGCGTGAAATCACGTTTCTACCAGGCATCTTCCAGCGAAATGTACGGCCTCGTGCAGGAAGTTCCCCAGAAGGAAACGACGCCATTTTATCCGCGCAGTCCGTACGGGTGCGCCAAGGTTTATTCTTATTGGATCACGGTGAATTATCGCGAGTCGTACGGCATGCACGCCAGCAACGGCATCCTTTTCAACCACGAATCTCCGCGCCGCGGCGAGACTTTCGTCACGCGCAAAATCACCCGCGCCGTCGCCCAGATCAAGGCGGGGTTGCAGGACAAACTTTACCTCGGCAACCTCGATGCCAAGCGCGATTGGGGCCACGCTCGCGAATATGTCCAGGCCATGTGGCTCATGCTGCAGCAGGACACGCCCGATGATTATGTCATCGCCACGAACGAGACGCATTCCATCCGCGAATTTCTCGATCACGCGTTCGGCCACGTCGGCCTCGACTGGAACAAATACGTGGAGATTGATCCGCGCTATTATCGCCCGGCGGAAGTGGAATTGCTCATCGGCGATTACAGCAAGGCCAAAAGGAAATTGGGCTGGGAGCCGAAAATCAAATTCAAAGACCTCGTCATTGACATGGTGGATGCCGACGTGAAATTGCTGCAGGATCATCTCGAAGGCAAAATCAAAGTCAAAGGCTGAGCATGACCCGCGCGCTGATTACCGGCATCACTGGGCAGGACGGTTCGTACCTGACCGAGTTGCTGCTCGAAAAAGGGTATGAAGTCCACGGCGTCGTGCGCCGGACCAGCAGCCTGGATCGCTCGCGCCTTCAACAACTTTATCAGGATCCAAAAACTTACGGTCATCGCCTTTTTCTGCATTACGCGGACTTGGACGATCCGACCTCGATGCGGCGCACCCTCGCGAAATCCGCGCCGGACGAAGTTTATCATCTCGCGGGCCAAAGCCATGTCGGTTTAAGTTTTGAAATTCCTGAGTCCACTTGCGAAATGACCGCGATGGGAACCCTGCGATTGCTCGAAATGTTGCGCGACCTGCCCAAGGCCCCGCGATTTTTTCACGCGGCTTCGAGTGAAATTTTTGGCCGCCCCGCCGCTTCGCCGCAAGATGAAGAAACGCCGATGGCGCCGGTGAATCCTTACGGCTGCGCCAAGGCCTTCGCGCGGCAAATGGTCGTCATCTATCGCGAGACGCACGGGCTCTTCGCCTGCAACGGCATCATGTATAATCATGAGTCTCCGCGGCGCGGTGAAAATTTTGTGACGCGAAAAATCTGCCGCGCCGCCGCTTCGATCAAGCTCGGCTTGCAAAAGGAATTGGTGCTTGGCGATACCACCGCCCAGCGCGATTGGGGCCATGCCCGCGATTACGTGCGCGGCATGTGGATGACGCTGCAACATGCCAAACCGGAAGATTTTGTTTTTGCGACCGGCAAATTGCACACCGTCCAGGACGTGGTTGAAACGGCTTTCAGCGTCGTGCAACTCCACTGGCGCGATTGCCTCAAACAGGATCCGCGCTTCATGCGTCCCGCCGAACCCCTGCACCTGAGCG
Source organism: Verrucomicrobiia bacterium (assembly GCA_036268055.1). Classification (NCBI taxonomy): domain Bacteria; kingdom Pseudomonadati; phylum Verrucomicrobiota; class Verrucomicrobiia; species Verrucomicrobiia bacterium. Next base: position 46,714 of record DATAUW010000035.1, read on the forward strand.
GCAACCCTGCCAAAGCCAAACGTCTTTTGAATTGGGAACCGCAAACCACCTTCGTCCAACTCATCACGGAGATGACGCAGGCGGAGCTTCACGCTTTGTCAGCCCATTAACTCAACCTCGTAGAGATGCCTTCGCGGCTCGGCTAATTACAGGCGCGAAATTTTTTGCAACAGTGAGGTCGTGGATTTGCCGGGGACAATGGGCACGATAATAATTTTTCCTCCCGCTTCTTCCACAGCGCGGCGTTCATCCTGGTTCAATGTCTCGAGCGTGTAGTCGCCGCCCTTTACGTAAACGTCCGGCTGCGCGAGCTTGAGAAAATGCGTCGCGGTTTTTTCGGTGAAGATGCAAACGCCATTCACACTTTCCAGTGCGGCCAAAACGGCGGAGCGATCGGCTTCGGAATTTACTGGACGTTGCGAACCTTTAAGTTCGCGCACGGCGGCATCACTGTTCACGCCCACCAAAAGTGCGTCGCCGAGATTGCGCGCGCCTTCGAGATAAGTCACATGACCGAGATGCAAAATATCAAAACAACCGTTGGTCACGACCAGTTTCACGCCGCGTTCACGCAACCCGGCGCGCCACGCAGGCAACGCGTCCCACGAAATCATTTTGTCGCGAAAATTGTTCACGATTGAATTCTGTTCATGCGCCGCGCCGATTGGCAACGACATTTCATCGCGGTTTCTCCGCGTAATTGATGCTCATCACGCCACCCATGAAATTGATGATGCGCGTGTTTATCAGGCCGAGCGCCTCCATCCGCGCCGCGACGCCGTGTTGCCCGGCGTAATGCAACAGGGATTCAAGAATGTAACTGTGTGTGTCGGGATCGCCGCAAAAAATCCGGCCCATCCACGGCACGAATTTTCCGAGATACGCAAAATAAATTTCGCGCCAGAGCGCGTTATCCGGCCGCCCAAAATCCAGCGCCAGCAATCTCGCGCCGGGCCGGGCGACGCGCTGGATTTCGCGCAAACCGGCATCGAGGTTCGCGAGGTTGCGCAAGCCGTAACCGATGGTCACGATATCGAAGCTCGCGTCCGGGAAAGGAATGTGTTGCGCATCACCTTGCAAAAATTGCACGGAAGAATTTTTTTGCGCGCAGGAATTTTCCAGTCGTTGCTGCGCCACGGCGAGCATGGGCGCGCTGAAATCCAAGCCCACAACTTCCGCGCCTTCGCGAGCCAAAGCCAGGGCGATGTCTCCCGTCCCGCAACACAAATCAAGCGCGCGCATACCCGGACGCACTGTGGCCAGCGTGAGCACGCGCCGTTTCCAATAACGATGCAGTCCAAAACTTTGCAAGTCATTGATCAAGTCGTAACGAGGCGCCACCGCCGCGAACAGGTCTTGCACCCGCGCCGCGCGTTCTTCTCCCGCCACGAAAAATTTATTCGTCACGCGCCACGACCGTAACATACGCTCGCCGCGCCGCCCAATGTTTCTTCCCATTTGTGCATTTTGTATTTCGCAAAAGCGTATTTGAATTCACCGCTTGCCGGCTGCATCCGCGAGGAATGCGTGAACGTAATATAAATGGCATGAGAACCGCTATTCAGGAAAGTGCTTGAAATAATGAACATGACGAAAACAGCGAAAACAAACGAGATATCGGCGCTTAATTGCCGGTTGCGGCGCGCGCGCCATCAGCGGCGGGCGTATCAGAGCATGCCAGTTCGTTGTCCTGTATCGGTACAGATTCCTTATTTCCCAACCCGCAAATCCCTATGAAATTGTTTGGAAAATGGCGCAATGAACCGGTGGCCCAGCCTAAAGAAGAATTGCCTTTCGTGGGCAGCGGCGGCGTAGCCCCGGGCGATCGCCACGCGCAACCCGGCATCGGTTCCGGCCGCAAAATCCTCGTCGTGGATGACAATCCCGTCGTGCTCAAAGCTTTTGAACTCAAATTAAAAGCGCTCGGCTTCACCGTGCTCACCGCCACCGAAGGCGCCACCGCCGTCAGCACCGCCCGCGCCGAACAACCCGACCTCATCGTGCTCGATATTAATTTCCCGCCCGACGTCGGCTCCGCCGGCCTCCAGTGGAACGGCTTCAACATCATGCAATGGATGCAACGCTTTCAGGAAGCCGCCGGCATTCCCGTCATCATCATCACCGGCAGCGATCCCGAACGCTTCCGCGAACGCGCCCTCGCCGCCGGCGCCGTCGCCTTCTTCCAAAAGCCCATCAACAACGAAGAATTCCTCCTCACCGTACGCCGCGTCCTCGGCGGCCAAAACGAAGCGAAAGCAAAAACCGCGTAAATTTTTTTCACACATCTCCCCATGCAACGGCGGCTTACCACCGCCGTTCTTTTTTTTCACGACGCCCTCCACGCACAGCTTGAATTGCCAACCCCCGCAAAATCAGCTACACCAGTCCCGATGAAATTCGCATCCGCATTCTTCCGGCCACGCCTCCCCGCGCTGCTCGCCATCGCCACCCTATTTCTCCTCGCCACCGGCTGCGATAACTCCCCCGCGCCCGCGCCACTCCTCCCCGCGCCCACACCCTCCGGAAACTTCGAGACCTACCAAATCATCCGCACATTCCCCCACGATCGCGATGCATTCACGCAAGGCCTCCTCTACCTCAACGGCGTCCTCTACGAAAGCACCGGCCTCTACGGCCAATCCACCCTCCGCAAAGTAGACCTCCAAACCGGTAAAGTCCTCCAACACATAGACATACCACCCGAATACTTCGCCGAAGGCCTTGCCGAACTCAACGGCAAACTCTACCAACTCACGTGGCAACACCATCTTGCCTTCCGCTACGACCTCCAAACCTTCGCCCTCGAAATGCAATACACCTATCCCGGCGAAGGCTGGGGCCTCACCACCGACGGCCGCTCCCTCATCCTCAGCGACGGCACCCCCCAAATCCGCTTCCTCGAGCCCCTTACCTTCCAAGCCACCCGCACCATCCAAGTCACCGACGCCGGCCGCCCCGTCGGCAACCTCAACGAACTCGAATACATCAAAGGCGAAATCTACGCCAACATCTGGATGACCGACTACGTCGTCCGCATAGACCCCGCCACCGGCCACGTCCTCGGAACCATAGACTTCAGCGGCCTACTGCAACCCACCGACCGCGACACCAACACCGACGTCCTCAACGGCATCGCCTACGACCCCGCCACCGACCGCCTCTTCATCACCGGCAAAAAATGGCCAAAACTCTTCGAAGTCAAAATCAAAAAAAATTGAACCTGATTTGCTCGGTAGAAAACATTGGTTCCTTATTATTCAAAAGTAAAACCGAAGTAAGTTTTTGGGGAGCGCACGCGCCCCCGCGTGCAGTGTTTGGCGCCCCCGCCGAACACATTTCCCGTCTTCGTTCCTCATGGTAATATGATTTCTACAGAGCAAACCCGATTGATCCACCATGAATAACAAAACCCTCTTAAATGGCTCGGCGATCACAACTCTCCTTGGCGCGATGAAAACAATTTCAAAATACCCCAAGCTCATTGCCGCGCTGGTTGCGATTTTAATCGGGAACAGTTCGCCCGCATTCGCCAGCGAAACCAACCAAATTTCCGTCGCTACCTTCGACGAAATCGCAAATGCAAAAAACGTCGTTTGGGAATTTCTCGTGAACTGGGAGACATTGAAGAAACAACCCTCCTGGGACGGACATTCCACCGAACCACCCCTGCCGATGCATCAGGCCGTGACCACCGCCATGCAAGCGATAGAAAAAGCAAATCCCCAGATTGTAAATTGGCGGATAGACTCCATCACCGCTCGCCCGATTAGCTTCCCGTCCGACTCTCCGTTTTCCAAAACCGTCCAGAATTCCCATAGCTGGCTTTATCAAATACAATTAGCCCCTAAAGACGAAGCCACCTACGATAAAATTTTCAATGAAGGCCGAACCGCCACACTATGCCGCGTCGTTCTGATGGACGGAACCCTGGTCGGCCCAAGCCTCAAAGTTGAAAAGGAATAATGTCAATTTCCCGGGCGCATGTCAGCTTCTTGCGACCCGGAGGGTTGAAAGATATTAGCCGAGAGGTTGAGACGTGCGGAGCGCGATGGTATCGCCGGAACATAGCGGGGTTGGACAGAGCTGCAGTCCCGCAGGGACGACCGACAGTCTGGGGTATGGGCGGAGCTGCTGCTCCGCCGTCCCAAGTCCCGCAGGGACGACAGATCTTAGCCCAGCAATTTATTGCTGGGTTGGCCTCCGCACAAAATCAAGTCCCTTCAGGGACGAAAGAAATCTTCTCATGGAACGAACGCTCAGCCATTCGCCCAACGCTTCTCATCAGAGCATTGACAGAAATAATACAGCGATGTGAAACGAGGATTTTTGGCTTTTGACGAGGCTGTGGCGAAGGAACATGCCCGCAGTAGCCTGTGACTGAGCCGAAACGAAGCCAAAAGCCAAAAAGACCGCTTCCCATCAGAGCGCAGCACACCGCTGCATCATTTGTTGAAATGCTCTAAGAGCCATAGGCTCGGCACGTTTATAACCAACCCCATTAATAAACCCCACTATATCGAGCGAAGCGAGGCGAGCCCCGGCGAACATCGTATTTGTAACAGCGTAAAGAAAAGGACCCGCACGGCGAAAACGTCCACTACGCCCAAAACATCGAGCCAACCACTCACTCAAAGCTGGACCCCGGTCTCACCACCCCGACCAACGTGGACACCAACATGCGAATCACCCTCCCAAAAACCAGCACCACCACCTTCTCCGCTTACGCCACCCGCAACCTTAACCCACTTATGCCATTAACGATATCGC
>DATAUW010000036.1 GCA_036268055.1 Verrucomicrobiia bacterium
CACCTTCAGCTTGCCCGCATAAAATATGAAGATTATGACCACCCTTTCAATTATAGCTGGACACGAGTGCGCTGCCGCGCAGCCGTCCCAAGTCCCGCAGGGACGCCCGACCTTAGCCCAGCCATTTATGGCTGGGTTTTAGTTCGCTTCTAATTCGAGTCCCGCAGGGACGAAAGAATTTGACGAAAATGAACACGGCGCAAGCCACGAATGATTTCAGAAATATTACTTTTGTCCCTGCGGGACCGCGCTTGCCAGTTGGAGGCCGTGCGTGGAGGCGTCCCATATCCAACCCACCGGCGAACTTTGGCTTTCCACTTTTCGCAACTGCGCCTAAGTTACCCGCATGAAACATTCGGGTAGAGCGAGCAGTGCGGCCCTTAAATTGATACTCTGGACTCTGGTTGCGCTCATCGCCATTTTTGTGATCGGCCTCATCGCCAAGTTTGTCAGTTCCATTATCGCCGCCCTGGCTGTGGCCTTGATCGTTTTATGGCTTCTGTTCGTCCTTTTCACGCTCTACTTCTTTCGCGATCCCAACCCGCGCGTGCCCGAAGGCCCCGGCCTCATCGTCGCGCCCGCCCACGGCAAGATTGATATCATTGACCAAATCAACGAGCCTTTGTTCATCGGCGGACCGTGCCAGCGCATTTCCATTTTTCTTTCGGTCTTCGATGTTCATGTGCAAAACGCCCCCGTTGCCGGGCGGCTCGGTTTCTATCGCTACACCACCGGCCAATTCCTCAACGCCCTCAAGGCCGAGTCGGCCACGCATAACGAAAATGCCCTGCTGGGTTTTCATTCCACCGAACGTCCCGGTGTAAAAATTGGCGTGCGCCTCCTCGCCGGCCTCATCGCGCGGCGCATCATTCCCTTCGCCGTCGAAGGCGATACCGTCGCGCGCGGCGAACGCATCAGCCTGATTCAATTCGGCTCGCGCACCGACCTTTACCTGCCGCTCAACGCGAAGATCAAAGTCAAGCTGGGCGACCGCGCCGTCGGCGGCGAAACCATCCTGGCCACCTTCGAATAACCCAATCTTTATGGCGACCGCCCAACTCAACCCCGAGCCCCCGCCACCCAAGCTCAAGATTTATTTCCTGCCCAACCTGCTCACCGCCGCCAATCTTTTTTGCGGCTACCTCGCGCTCACGAAAATCGTGAACGTGGACCAAAACGACATCGCTCTCGGAAAATTTCAGCAAATCTACAACGCCCTCGGCCTCATCCTGCTCGCCTGCATCTTTGATTTGTTCGATGGCCGCGTCGCGCGCATGGGCGGGCGCGAAAGCCCCTTTGGCCGCGAGTTTGATTCCCTCGCCGACCTGATTTCCTTCGGCGCGGCCCCCGCGTTTCTCATCCATCGCATCGTATTGCGATATGTTTTTCGTGACCACGAGGAAATCGGCTGGTTCATCGCGTCCATTTATTTGATCTGTGGCGCGTTCCGGCTGGCTCGCTTTAATTGCCTCGCCGTGATGGCCGGCAATAGCGGCAGCAAAGACTTCCTCGGCTTCCCGATTCCCTCGGCGGCTGGCCTCGTGGCATCCCTGACCCTGCTCATGATGAAAATCTACGACAAGGATTTCGCCAATGGCCGCTGGCAATATTTTCTTCCCGTGCTGATGCTTTTTCTCTCGTGGATGATGGTGAGCGAGGTGAAATACCCGTCCTTCAAAGGCCTCGATTTCAAGGCCACCCGAACTTTTACCAAAACCCTCATCGGCATTCTCCTCATCGGCGCGATCGTGATTCTCCAGGACAAAATCCTCGTCATCGTCCTGCCCATCTTTTTCACGGCGTATTTGATCTATGGTTTTGTGCGCCCGCACATTTCCCAAAAGATCCGCGCCGAAATCGAGGAAGAGGAAGAATCTCCGGACGACTCGACAGCCGTATGAATCACCTGCGTTTTCCGTATGAGCAACCCAACTTCTATATTGGAGATCTGACACTCTGATAGTTTCGTTCGACGTTTAATCAATGCAGGACTATCCCTCCATCGCCATCGCCTTCATCACCGGCTTTTTGAGCGGGCTGCTGCTTTCCATTCCCATCGGCCCTGTCAACCTGACCATCATCAACGAAGGCGCCCGCCGTGGATTCCGTTTTGGCGTGCTGGTCGGCCTGGGTGCTTCGACGATGGAGATCATCTACTGTTCGATCGCCTTCACCGGCTTCGCCAGTTTCTTCATGCACGGATTTGTGAAAGCCGTGATGGAAGTTTTCAGCTTCGCTTTCCTGATCGTCCTCGGCACCAAATTTCTCCTCGCTCAATCCGTCCCGCACGCCGGCGCGGTGGAGCAACGGCTGGAAAAAAGATTTCACCCTCACTCCGCCTACATGACCGGTTTCCTGCGCGTGCTGGGAAATCCCGGCGTGCTGATTTTCTGGATCATCCTCAGCGCGAATTTTGTCTCGCGAGATTGGGTTCCGCCCCAGTTGGACACCAAAACCGCCTGCATCGCCGGCGTGGCGCTCGGAACCAACCTCTGGTTCTGCTGCATCAGCCACGCGGTTTCGCGGGGCCACAAAAAATTCAGCGAACAAACCCTCCTGCGCATGGAACGCGGCTCCGGCCTCGGCCTGCTCATCCTCGGCCTCATCCACGGCTGCCAGCTCGTCTGGCAACTCACCCGCGCGCGCCATCAAATATAAAATCGGCGGAAAAAATCATTCCGCCAGCATCTTCATCACTTTTTTCGCAAGCTGCGGATCGGACTGCATTTTTTCATGCGCCATCATTCGCGCGCGTTGATTTACGTCTTGATGCAGCTTGGCTGAGTCCGCCTCGTCATGCGGCACCGCGATCAACGTGATCGTTCCCATTTCATCCTTCGATTCTTCGCCCCACGTCACCCGCACCGGCGGGATGGACGGGTTGTGCGGATTTTCCGCCGAGTTATCCCAATGGATTTCCACGTCCAGCTTCGTCCCTTGCGGCAGCGCAACCAGGTCCTTGAAATAATAACGGTCCTGCCACGCGAAATCCCAGTCCGTGATATTCAACAGCGTCTTCACGTCGCCACCGGGCAGCGTCGCCGTCATTTTCATCACCGTGGCGAGATAATGCGCGTGCGCGCCGATGCCCACACCGTCAATCGCCACCGGCAGCGTGTAAGTATCGCGAATCACAAAATCCTTTTCGCCCGGCGGAATATCGAGCCCGGAAAACAGCGAATAATGCGGCGGCATTTGGATGGATGCGAGTGTCCGCGTCGGCGGCTGCTTCGCAAAATAAAAACCGACCTGCGATTTCTCCACCTCCGGTTTGCCGTCCGGATGAAAATGATATTGCACCACGAGATCAGAACCTTTGGGCAAACGAAGCGCCAAGCCGTACGGCAACTGATGAGGTTGCGCCCCGACCGCCCAGCCGCCCAACGAAACGCTCGCGCCGCTGCGCATGCCGCTGAATCCCGGTTCGTCTCCTTGCTGCGGACGCTCATGCGCGTGCCCGTTGGGGTCGGCAAAATAAAGAACATGATGCACCACCGCGCGCGCCGAGGGCCGCATGGCAATCGCCGTAACCCACTTGTCTTCCGTCAAGCCCAGCGGCACGGGAATGTTACGATAAATATCCGGGCCGTCCGCGGGAATGTGAAAACCTTTGGGCATCTCCACAATCAAATCCGGTTCGCCCAGTTGCCAGCCCGACGTGAATTTCGGCGGCTCGGGCGCCGTGCCGGAACCTTCCGGCGTGCCCGCGGCGACCCATTCCTGGATGAGCGCGATTTGCGCATCCGTCAATCGGCGATCATCACGATATTCGTAAGAAGCCGCCTGCGCCTTCCACGGCGGCATCGTGCGCGAACCGGTGAGCTTGGCAATCATGCGCGCCTTGCGCACCGCGTCATGGTAGGACAACAATGAAAATGGCGCGGCCTCGCCCGGGCGATGGCACGACGAACAATTTTGATAAATGATCGGCGCGATGTCCGCGTTGAAAGTCGGCGCGGAATAAGCCGCGAACGGTGTCATGGCCGCCGCCAGAAAAATCGTGGCAAACAATTTTGAACTTTTCATCCTTTATCTCCAGTTTCTCCGAATTGTCGGCATCATGCGCCTGCCCGGTGCGCGGGTAAATATTAAAAATTCGCGTCCCGCTCCGAATGTTCCCGGGCGAATCGCTCCGCCTTCGCGCGTTCCTTCTCCATCTCCGTTTTGATCAACGCGATCTTCGCGCGGATCAACTCCCGGTTTTCCTCGCGCGCATTCGTCAATTCCTTCAACAGGTCGTCAATGCGCTCTTCATATTCCCGGTTGCGCTCCGCAATTTGACGTTCGATTTTCGCCAGCCGCTCGTCCACGGCCAGCACTTTCAACGCGGCGGCTTGCTGCGTCTCGAGCAACTGCGCGCGGTCCGACACCAACCGCTGCACGAACTTTTGCTTGAGCCAATGCGCGAACTGCGCGGAGACTCCCGCGCGCACGTCTTCGGGCAGCGCCATGCCGCGCGAAGCGGGCGGTGAAATTTGCAGTTGTGTTTGCGTGCCGCCATCAATGGCGATATGCACGAACGGCGGTTGCTGCGGCGCGGCCAGCAATCGGCGCGACCGGCGTCCACGCCAGCGCATCAGCAGGAAAAGCAAACCGCCGCCCGCAATAAACGCCACCGCCGGCCACAACCATTGTGGACGGTTCGCGGGAATAGTCGCCATCACCACTGGCGTTGATGCCGGTTTCACAATCGCGGAAGAATTCGTGGTGAAGCTCGACGCGGTCGGAACCACTTTGGAAACCGGCGCAGCCACCGGTGCTTGTGTGACGATTGGAGCCGCCGGCGAACCAGAATCCAAATCGCAAGTCACCGCCGCGTGTTCGGAAAGCGCAACTTGCGAAAACAGCGGCGCGCTTACCCTTCCCGCATTGCGCGTGAAAAGATAATCCACAGTGGCATCCGCCCGCTCGCGCGTTCCCGGCAGCGTGACGCGTTGTTCGCGCGGCACAGCGGCCAGCGCGTTTTCAAAACCGAAACCGGCGAGCATCGGCAAAGTTTTTTCGCGCGACGAATCCGCATCGTCCATCGCTGTGTTGAAATCTCCCGCGACCACCAGCGCATCCAGGCGATTCGTCGTCCAGTTTTGCAGCGCGGCGATCTGCTTGATCAATTCACGCGCGGATTCCTCACGCGCCGATTTTTCTGCGCCGCCGCGCAGATCGGCGTCGTTGTCGCCACTCAGTTGAATCGAAAAAATTCCCGTGTTTTTTCCGCCAACACGTATTGCCGCGAAAGCGTAGCCGCCCGGCGCGCCGTTGGTTTGCCACGGTTCCGTCCACGAGATATACGCTTTCGCGTGCGACAAAATCGCCACCTGTTTTCGCGGAGCTTTCGTGCGCGGATCGCGAAACGCCGAGCAAATCACCACTTGATACTTCTCCGGCAGTAACGCTTGCGCCAATTCATCGCACGCCTTCCAATCGGCCATTTGTTGCAGGACGATGACGTCCGGTTTTAATTTCTTGAGCGCATCGGCGGCTTCGGCGATTTGACCCGCGCGGACTTTGGGCGACCATTCATTCGTGCCACCGGAAATATTGGGACGCAGGTTCCACGTAGTGACGCGCACGGGTTCGGCGAAGGCGCTGGCCATGCCCAGCAACGCAACCGTCAAAATGGAAAATGCTCGGCGCATGCTATAATGGGTCCACCGTGATCGCCACGAGGAACGGCGCGGCCCCCGCCTGCGGCGAAACAAAATCAATCGTTTTGATTTCCACATTCGGTGCGGCGTTGTCCCACGTCGTGCTGAACAACCGCAACGACCGATGCGCCAGGGCGCTGGCCTTGTTCATGCCCGTCCACACGACATTCAATTCCTTCGTGTCTTTTTCGTTCGGAAGCGTATGCCAGTCGCGCACGTCGCGGCCATAAACGATCGGTATCTCCAACTGCATATCGTTCGACGCGAAATGCACCACGTAAGTGCCGATCTGCGTGCCGTCCGGCACTCCCGTTCCGAATGCCGTAGCTTGAAGAAAATGCAAACGCGCGCATTTTTGGTTCACGGCAATTCCCTTCACGGCGACTGGAAAATTCTTGGCGCTTTCGCCCTTGCCGGCGAGTTGAATAATCCCGCGCGCGTCGTAATCCACTCCGCCAAAAGTATGCACACCGATGGGCACTGTCGCCAAATCATTGTCCACGCGGCCAAGCCAGGCCTCGGTCAACATCGCATTATAATTAGTAGTAAGGTCAACGAGGTTGGTCTTCGCATCCGCTTCGCGCGGCGGAATGACCAGCGGCGGACGCTTGACCAACCTTGCTTCGGTGGGAGGAGACGGTTTGCTCGACGGTGGTTTGACGGGTGACGGCGAGGTCGAAAAAATTTGCTTCGAAGCCAACTCCGAAGGATCCACCTGGTTCGTCACGAGTAATTCCCATGGCCCGTGGCTTTCGTAAACGCGCCCGTCGTAAGCAAGATTAAGAATCGTATCGTGATGGCGGCAGCGAACGAGCGGCACGATCGAGCCGACCAACCCCATTTGCTGCCGCTTCCAATCGCGCCACGTTTTGGTGGGATCGCTGGGCGCGTCCTTGCCCAGCGGAACCGGGCAAAATTCATACTCGTACGACGTGGAAATTTTTGGATCAGCCAGCACCGATGCCTCCGCTTGTCCCGTGCGTTTGCAAACCGGGCAGGTCAAAACTGTGACGTCATCCAAATATTGCGGCACGAGGTCGGACAACCAGTTTGGCAATTCCTTATGGTCGGCGCGATATTTCTGAATCGCCTCGTAAATGGTTTTCAAATTGTGGATGCAGGCGATTTTTTCTTCGGTGGCCTGCTGGAGATCCTCGATTTGCGCGGACGCGGCGATGGGCAAAAGCCAGGTGAAGCATAAAACAAATGTCCACAGCGCAAGCGGAAGTTTGAAAGTCGGGCGTGCCATTTTGCAAATCAGGGTAACCAAACGAGCCCGCATTTCCAGCGTCAATTTATCCTACAGGATGGGTGCATATGTCTGAAGGCTGTTCTCGAACGGCGACTGATTGGAAACCGACTGAGAGATAAGGAGGCTAATGCCGTTTTCCCGGGGAGCACACGCGCCCTCGCGTGTCCTGATGGGCGCCCCCGCCCTTCAGTCCGGTTTTGGTTTTATCGCGATGGGCAAACAAAGATGTGGCCGGCGAGGGCGCCAGCCACGGCACGCGGGGGCGCGTGCGCTCCCCGGGAATAAATAGTCCCCATTGGCGCGGGCAGGATTAGATGCGAACGGACGGGCCTGCGAGATTTCGGGTTGTCGGAATGGGCGGGCATGGCTTAGCTTGAGCGCGATACGGTGGCGCTTCTTTCCCGAAACCCCATCGGCAACTCATGAAAGTAGCACTGGCACAAATCAACACGACGGTGGGCGACCTCGCGGGCAACGAAGCGAAAATCCTCGCCGCGTATCAGCGCGGCGTCGCGGCGGGCGTGGACCTGGTGATGTTTCCCGAATTGACGATCACTGGTTATCCGCCGCGCGACCTTTTGCTCAAGCGAAGTTTTATCGCCGGGAACCTCACCGTCCTCAATCGCCTCGCCGCCGCTTCCGGCAAGACCGCGATGCTCATCGGATTCGTCGGTGAAAATAAAAACCGTCCCGGTCGTGAAGTCGCGAACTGCACCGCGCTCTTGCAGGACGGAGGCATCGTCGCCACGCGCACAAAAATGTTGCTGCCGACATACGATGTCTTCGACGAAGATCGTTATTTTGAGCCTGCGACGGGTAATTTGCCGGTGACTTTCAACGGCCAAAAAATCGGGCTGACGATTTGCGAGGATATCTGGAACGACGAAGATTTCTGGCCGGACCGGCGTTATCAGCATAACCCTCCGGTCGAACTCGCGTCAGCGGGCTCGCGGGTGATTTTCAATATTTCGGCCTCGCCGTGGTGCGTGCACAAGGAACGCACGCGGCGCGAAATGCTGCGGCGCATGGCGCTCAAGGCGAAGTGCCCGGTGATTTTTTGCAACCAGATCGGCGGAAATGACGAACTGATTTTCGATGGCGACAGCCTGGCCTACAACGCGGCCGGAGAATTGATCGCACAGGCAAAAATGTTTACCGAAGATTTTGTCGTGGTGGACACGGACGCCACGGTTGCGGTGAAACGCGCCGAAATCTCGGACGAGGAAAATATTTATCACGCGCTCGTGCTCGGCTTGCGCGATTACCTGCACAAGTGCGGTTTCAAATCGGCGGTGCTGGGTTTGAGCGGTGGAATTGATTCGGCGCTGGTGGCGTGCCTGGCGGTCGAAGCGCTGGGCAAAGAAAATGTGCGCGGCATTTCGCTGCCTTCGCAATTTTCTTCACAGGGAAGCTTGGACGATGCGCGCATCCTCGCGGAAAAATTAGGCATTCCTTACGAAGTAATTTCGATCCAGCCTGCGTTTGAAGCCGCGAAACAGCAGTTGCAACCCGCCTTTGCCGGCTTGCGTGAAGATACGACCGAAGAAAATATCCAGGCGCGTTTGCGTGGCGTGATCCTGATGGCGCTCTCGAATAAATTCGGTTCGCTGCTGCTGACGACCGGCAACAAAAGCGAACTCGCAGTCGGTTATTGCACGCTTTACGGTGACATGTGCGGCGGGCTGGCGGTGATCAGCGACGTGCCGAAGACGATGGTCTATCGGCTGGCGCGCTGGATCAATCGCGAGCGCGAAATCATTCCTGAATCGTCCATCACCAAGGCGCCGTCGGCGGAGTTGCGCCCGAACCAGACCGACCAGGATTCATTGCCGCCTTACGAAGCGCTGGACGCGATTCTCGATGCCTATGTCGTGCAGGGAAAATCGCTTTCGGAAATCGTGAGCAGCGGCGCGGATGAAGCCACCGTCAAGCGCATCATCCGCCTGATAGATTTCAACGAATACAAACGCCGCCAGGCCGCGCCCGGTTTGAAGGTGACGAGCAAGGCGTTCGGCGTAGGCCGGCGCATCCCCATCGCGCAGAAATTTCAGATCGTGTGACCGCCGCAAATTGATTACTTCGCGGGCAAACCGTACACTTCCAGTTCCTGCCAGCAATTCATCGCGCCGTTGGTGCTGCCCTTGGTGTAACCGCGGACGTAGCGCCCCTTCGTGCCTTTGCCGTCAATGATCTTGCCCATGTGCGTCTCAAAATATTCGCGGTCAGTGCCGACGCCCTGCTGCGCGACGTTATCCTTGTCGTTGTTAAAAAGGGTGGTCACGCCGGTCTTGAATTCGGGATCATCCGAAACCTGCACAATCACGTCGTGCATCACCTGGACATAACGATGATCGTGCCACAACGCGATGGCGTAGATATTATAGTCTGCGCCGAGATCCACCTGGATCCATTGCACACCCTTTTTCATTTCGACGGCGTCGGCATCAATCGCCTCTTTCTTGCCGTCGGTGATCTGGCTCAGGGATTCGCCGGGATACGGAGCGGTGCTGCTCGTCACCGTTTTGCCGAGGGCGACATTTTTCGCGCCTTTGGGGATCATGAACACTGGCGGCTTGTCGGGAATGGGTTCGATGGTCGAGTTTTTGGGAAGATCTTCCGGCGTGCCTTTGAGCGTCGGCGCGGGCAGTGTGAGCATCAGTTGTTCCTTGGCGTCGTCAGCGCGAGCAATGGCGGGCGCGGAACAAATCACCGCGAGCAAAGCGATGCGTAAAGTGAAGGTTTTCACGCGGGTCGTAATAAAATAGTTCATAATAAATTTAATGGCTGCCCGAGCTTAAGGCATAATGCCCGGCGTTTCAAAAGCAAAATTACCGGGGGAAATTTTACTAACGGCAGCCTGTTTTCAATAGACGGACGGGAGGAAATGATTATTCAGCCACGGATGAGGGAATAAGAACGAGAATGCGAATGAAAAAATAAGCGGATGCGAATGCTTGACGCGAGAAACTTCACATCCCTGCGGACCGCGGGTCTATGACCCGCAGCAATTCACGATTAGATTGCCGCTCAAGGCTGAGTCGAAAGCGGCTTGACCGGATGGACATTGCTGGGGTCGCAGACCCGCGATCCATTCGGAATAAACACCATGCGAAAAAAATTCCGGCCCAAAAAAAATTTCCCAGCCGTGTTTGGTCCGTGTTCCATCCGTGGCTAAAAAATTTTCTGAATTCAAGTGCCGCCTTCGGACTGCCTGACGCAAGCCGGATGGAAGGCGCGCAACCAACAACGCCCTTACTTGCCACGGCAGGCAGCCAGAAGGCGGCACTGTAAATCTCTCAACGAGCTTGCGCGATTACTGCGCGGGCACAGCCCGATAATATCCCGCCGAATTTGTCGCGTTCGAATCATTGAGCGAAAGAATTCCCGTCGTTGCCAGGTTCGTGCTCAGCGGAAACCAATGGATCAAATCCGGCGACGTTTGGAGCACGTAACTTTTATTTACGGTTCCGATGAGGCGGAGTTGCGCCGTCGCGTTCGTGGGATTGAACACAAACGAATCCAATCGCATCGGCGTATTCAGGAAAATGGAGACCGGCGTGGTCACGGCCGCGCCGAGCGCATTGGTAGCGACCATTTGATACGTGCCGCATTTACCATACTGGAAATTGGTGATGGTGAGCATGACGTTGGTGGCGCCCGACAGCAGGCCGCCGTTGTGCCACCATTGGCAGCCGGGCGTCAAGTGACCCGCCGCCGCCGCCGCGAGGCTGAGCGTGGCGCCGGGCGAAACCGTCTGGCTGACGGGCTGCGCCGTGATCGTCGGCGGCACAGTCAGGTTCGCATTCAACACCACCGTTCCCGCCGTGCCGTTCACACTGTCCACCGCCACGTAATAAACCGTGTTGCTCGTCGCGGCGAAACTCACGCGGCTGTTTGTGCCGCCCTGGCCGCTACCGATGTCGCAAGCCACCGGCATCAGGCTCGCGAAGTCGTCGCCATTGCCGGTATAGACCGCGAGAATCGTATTGAAACTGCTGCCGTCGGTATCAATGACCAGCACGCCGTTGTCGGCGGCCTGCACGGAAGCCCAGGACGAATTGCCGCCCGCGTTGCCGCAATGATTGGGTTCGCCGGTCTGGGTCGCGCCGCCGTAAGTGCTGAAGACCTGCGTGCTCGAATAACCGCGCGATGTGCCGCCGGCATCACTGACAGAACGCGCGCTCGCCGGGCCGAACGAGGAAACACCGTAGGAAGCAATCGTGCCGTTTTTGCTGAAGGGCAAACCCTGCGCCTCGTTCTGCACCGCTGTATAAGCTGTCTGAAATTTATCCGCTGCGACCGCATTTGTGTTCACCGCGCCATCCAAAACACTGATCTCAAGGCTCGCGGGTTTGGACGTGATGGACTGGTTGGACTTGGTGACTTTCACGGTGTAAATGCCGACGCTCGCCACGGAAGCATTTTTCACCAGCAAGTTCGCCGAAGTCGCGCCGGAAATCGCCGCGCCATTTTGATACCACTGATAGGTTGAACCCGAGCCCGCCGTCACGGCGAACGTCGCGGTTCCGCCGGTGGTGACGATTTGATTCGCGGGCTGCGTGGAGATCTGCGGGATGGCCGCAGCGAGCGGATTGTAACTCGCCGAAATGACAATTTGTCCCGAAGCGCCATAAGCGCCGTCAATCGCAATGGCGTAAGACGTGCCGGGAGTTACATTGAAAGTCACCGAACTTGTGTAGTAACCGCCCGCATCGTCATCACTCACCACCGGGGTAAGGTTACTGAGCGTCGTGCCGGTATAAACGGCGATGACCGTATCAAAGCTGCTGCCCGCCGTGGAAATCGTGGCCGTGCCCTTGGTCAACAACAACGAAGGCGTCCACTTGAGCCAAACCGATTTGCCGCCCGGCACACCGGCATGAACCGGTTCGCCCGGCTCGCTCGTCGCGCTCACGTTGCTGCCCACGCCGCCCAGCAATCCGCCGACGATCGGCAACGCCACCAAACCCATGTCACCGCGCGAAGCAAAACTATCGCTCGCCGGAAGCGGCAACAACCCGCCGATATTGATGATAGCCCCGTCTGAAGTCAGAGCGCCGGTAAGATCGGACACCACGCAGGTGTAGAGACCGCCGTCGCCCAGATTCAAAGTCGCTTTGCTGTAGGTGGAATTCGTCGCGCCCGGAATATTTTCGCCGTTAAGCCGCCATTGATAATGCGCATTGGGCGAGCCGAGGATGCCCGTCACCAGATTCAGCAGGCCGCCGAGATTCAACAACTGCGTGATCGGTTGCAGATTGATCAGAATGGCCGAGGGAGCGGAGACGTTCAGGCTATATTGGTTAGTGGCCGCGCCGAAATTCAAATTATACTGGTCCTGGATGAAACTCGCCACGTTCGTCGCGCCGCCCACCGCATTTCCCGACGCAAAGACCGTCAACGTGGCAGATGCGCCCGCGCCCAGTGTGCCGACGTTCCAGGTGATGGTGTTGCCCGTGGGAGCGGGAGGAGTAAATTGCGTGGCCGTCGAGTAAGCATAAATGAAGCTCGCCGGAAAAACATCCTTCACCACGATTCCCGTGGCGTCGTTCGCGGACGAGTTCACCAGTTTAACCGTGAAGGCGACTTGATCACCGACCCGCACGGTGTTGGACGAAGCGCCCATCGTCAGCGCGAGACTCACGGAATTCGTGGGCGCGAATTGCAGGCTGTTCGAGAAATCGGAGACGTTGTTGCCGGAATCGGTCGCGGTGGCGAGCACGTAATCATTCAGCGGAACCGTCGGCGGAAAAGAAACGAAGAAAGTGGCGTTGCCCGATCCATCGGTTTCAACGGAGGAAGAACCAATATACGTTTTGTTGTCGGCAGGATTGCCGGTGGGGCTTTCGTAGAAATCCAACTGGAAGGCGGAATTCGCCGCCGCGTTCAAACTGCCGCGCGCCACGATGGCATTGCCGTTGGCCGTTACCGAAGTCAGCACCGGGGCGGCGGAGGCTGCCACCGACACCAATATTAATATGGCCAGCGCCATCAGGCCGCGCAGGGCGCCGGTTACAAACCGCGTGCCGGCCAATCTTTGCGTATTCTGTTCCGTTGATTTCATCCGTAGGTACATTTCTGACACGACCCCTTTCAGCAAAAAACAGACCAGCCGCTGGTTTTATCATTTCTTTTAAAAAATACTACGGAACCAACACACGCCGACAGGACACATCCGTACTATTACGAGACAAAAACAAAAGCCACTGTCTTGAACCAAGACATTTGCAGAAGACACTTGTCACACTTCGGGACACTTCAGGTCAGTTGCTTTGCTGCCGATTGTCCTACAGAGCGCGTTCCGCGAATTTCCGCAAACCTTATGGCGTGCGGAATATCCGCAATTCACCGGGGCGGCTTTGCTTGGCAGATGTTTTGCTCACGCTTGCTTTGCTTGACTATGATACGTGTAACAATTCGCAGTATTGGGAATCGCGCGCGGGCAGCACAGATTTCGCAAGTTTGCGCCGGCGCATTGATCGCCGCCTTCGCCGCTTTTCACCTGACTGGCGCTTCCGCCGCTCCGAGCGAACCCGCTTTGGCCGGCACGGTTCTCACGGTCGAAGGCACGGTCGAGATCGCCCGCACGGGTGAAACCCAATGGACCGCAGTCAGCACGAATGTCACGCTCGGCTTCGGCGATAGTCTCCGCACCGCCTCTCAGAGCCGCGCCACCGTCCGCCTTTCCGACCTCAGCGTGATTCGCGTGAATGAAAAAACCGTGCTCGAAATTCGCCCGCAGGATACCGGCAATGGTTCGCGCCTCGATCTGCAAACCGGCTCCACTTACTTTTTCCATCGCTCAAAACCCGCGAGCGTGGAATTTCAAACGCCTTTGATCTCCGGCGCGATTCGCGGCACGGAATTCAATCTCTCCGCCGAAACCAATTCCGGCCCGACTACCGTTACGCTCATCGAGGGCCAGGTCGCGCTGAACAATTCCCACGGCCAGCTTGTTTTGAATAGCGGCGAGCAGGGCACGGTGGATCCCGGCCAGGCGCCGCGCAAGACCGCCGTCATCAATGCCATCAATATTATCCAATGGTCGTTGTATTATCCCGCCGTGCTCGACCCGGATGAGATCGGTTTGTCTGATGCCGAAAAATCCGCGCAGAGTTATTCTCTCGCTGCTTATCGCTCCGGCGATCTGCTGGCCGCATTGAAAGAATATCCCAAGAGTGCGCCGACTTCCGATGCGTTGCGCGTGCAACACGCGGCGTTGTTATTGTCGGTCGGGCAAGTGGACGAGACGGAAGCGGCGTTGAAAGATGTGCCAGCCTCGGCCTCCAGCCTCGCGTTGCGTGAAGTCATCGCGGCAGTGAAGCATCAGGAATTTTCCCGCAGCAGCGCACCTCAAACGGCCAGCGAATGGCTCGCGGAATCGTATTATCAACAGTCGCGTTCGCAGTTGAAACCGGCGCTTGCCGCCGCGCGTTCCGCTGTCGCGAAATCGCCGAAGTTCGGTTTTGCGTGGGTGCGCGTCGCGGAATTGGAATTCAGCCTTGGCCACGCGGACGCCGCAAAAACCGCGCTTGATCGCGGCCTCGAACTTTCCCCGCGCAATGCCCAGGCGCTCACGCTCAAGGGTTTTATTCTCGCCTCGCAAAATCGCACGCGCGAAGCCGCCGCGAGTTTTGACGATGCCATTTCCACCGATGGCGCGCTCGCCAATGCGTGGCTCGGCCGCGGCTTGTGCCGGATTCACGAAGGTCACGTCGAAGCCGGACGCAATGACATTCAGGTCGCCGCGACGCTTGAGCCAAACCGCGCGGAACTGCGCAATTATCTCGGCAAAGCGTGGATTGAAACTCACGACCCCAAACACGCCGAAAAAGAATTGGCGCTCGCAAAACAATTTGATCCCGCCGACCCGACACCGTGGTTGTATTCAGCCTTGCTGAATTTCGATTACAACCAGGACAATCAGGCGATTCACGATTTGGAAAAATCCAAGGAGTTGAACAATAACCGCAGCGTGTTCCGCTCGAAGCTGCTGCTCGACCAGGACCAGGCGGTGCGCGGCGCGAACCTTGCGAAGATTTATCAGGACGACGGCATGTTCGACGTGAGCGTGCGCGAATCCGCGCAGGCCGTGGACAACGACTACGCGAATTATTCCGCGCATCTTTTTCTCGCGAACAGTTACGACGCCCTCCGCGATCCCAAGCGCATCAATCTCCGTTACGAAACGCCGTGGTTCAGCCAGTTACTCGTCGCGGATTTGCTCGCGCCGGTCGGCGGCGTGTCGCTCTCGCAAAATGTTTCGCAACAGGAATACTCACGCCTCTTTGATGGCGACCACGTCGGCGTCTATAACGACACGCAATACACCAGCCGCGGTGACTGGCTGGAGACAGCGTCGGTTTATGGCAACGTGGACAACACCGGTTTCTCGCTCGATGTTTTTCACCAAACCGAAAACGGTTTTCGCGCAAACAATGATCTTCAGGACAATGAATTCACCGCGAAATTCAAACAACAGATCACGCCGCAGGATTCAGTGTTCCTCGAAGTCTCCACACAGAACACGCACTCGGGTGATTTGAACCAGTATTATTCGCAATCCCAGGCGATCTCGAACTTGCGGGTGTCCGAGGAGCAGGAACCGAATTTGTTCATCGGTTATCATCGCGAGTGGGCGCCGGGCGTTCACACGCTGATACTCGCCGGACGTTTGCAGGATGATTTTTCGTTGAACAGCCCGACGAATAACACGCCTTTCATCAGCACCGGCGCGGTGCCGATCCCCGGTTTCTCGCTGCAACCTTTTCCGTTCACTTTCCAAAGCGAACTCGTCGCCTACACCGCGGAGCTTCAACAAATATTCCAGACCGATTCGCAAACGCTCGTGCTCGGCGCGCGCTATCAGACCGGTGATTTGCAAAACATGTCCGCGCTCACGAACACGCTGCAAATTCCCGCAATGTCCATCAACCAATCGCTGGACGCGCAACTCAAACGTGTGACGGGTTACGGGTATTATTCGTATCGCGTTGTGGACCCGCTGCTGCTCACCGCCGCGTTGAATTATGATCATCTTGAGTATCCTGATAATGACGAACGTCCCCCCATCGCGGGCACGGAGACGAGCAAAGACCAAGTCTCGCCCAAGCTCGGATTCCGCTGGACGCCGCTCGAACACTCCACTTTCCGTGGCGCATGGACGCGTTCGCTCGGCGGCGTGTTTTACGATACCAGCGTGCGCCTGGAGCCGACGGAAATCGCCGGATTCAACGACGCCTTCCGCAGCATTCTCCCCGAATCCATCGCGGGGCTCGTGCCCGGTTCGCGCTTTGAAACTTATGACTTGGCCTTCGACCAGGAATTACCGGCCACGCGCACTTACTTCAGCGTCGTCGCGGAGTTGCTGAAATCCACCGGTGAAACCGGCGACGGCGCCATTCGCCGCACCGGGCCGATCAATCCGATGCCATTTGAATTGAACGAGCGCCTTGATTATGCCGACCGTTCACTTTCAGTGATCGTGAATCAGTTGCTTGGCGATGAATTTGCCGTGGGCGCGAGTTATCGCATTGATCTGGCGAAACTCGACAACCAATTCCTGGGAACCGCCATCGCGAATCCGCAAACCAAAGCGACTTTGCAGCAAGTCAATCTCTACGCGCTCTTCAATCATCGCTGTGGATTTTTCAGCAAGGTCGAAGCCGTCTGGTCCGCGCAATCGAACTCGGGATACACGCCGGACATTCCGGGCGACGACTTCGTGCAGGTCAATGCCTTCGCTGGATACCGCCTCCCGCGCCGCCTTGCCGAGATGCAAGTGGGCGTGCTGAATATCGGCAATCGCGATTACAACCTCAACCCGCTCACCCTCTACACCGAACTGCCGCGGGAGCGCACGTTCGTGGCGGAATTCAAATTCAATTTCTAAACCCGAGCGGATGAAGCGGGATTTTTCATGGTGGTTTAAATTTTGCGTGAACGCCGCGCCGAAAGAGGTTGGCCATTTCATGCACTCCGCCGCCGTCCCCGCGTCGCTGTTGCGCAGTTGGAGCCGCTCAGCGTTCAAATCCACTTTATTCAAGCCCCTTGCAAATCCCTTCGCGGAGAATATCCTTGCCGACGCGCGGCCGCTCGATGCCACCGCTCATCTGGATGAATCTGAAAAATAAATCCTGGGGCTATTGGCTCGGCGGCGGATTAAGCGCAATGCTGGTTTTTGCGCTCGGCCTGCATTTGCTCGTTTCGACAGGACCCTTCGCCCATTCCCTCGAATGGATGAGTTACAATTATTCCTTCGATCTCGGTTTGTTCGCGAGTCCTGACGTCAAATCTTCCGGCGTCGTCATTGTTTTTATTGACGAAAAATCGTTCAAGGATTTGGACCAGCCGCAGAATCAATCGCTGGACCGCAAGTTCCAGGCGGACCTGTTGAATCGCATGAAACAGGACCAGGCTAAAGCCGTGGTCATGGACATCATTTTCAGCGATCCGGGCCCGCAGGATCGGCTGGCTTCCGACGCAAAATTTACCGAAGCACTTCGCGCCAACGGCCATGTGGTGCTCGGCGTGGACTACAATCGTTCGGACGAAGACAACGTGCGGCCTTTTATGAACACCGCGTCCACCCTGCTCACCACCCGCGCGATGGACAAGATTTTGACGTTCCCGTACGAGCCGTTCCGCAAGGCCGCCGCCGGATTGGGATTGGTGCAGTTGACGCCCGACCAGGATTTCGTCATCCGCAAACATTTCAAAGAACTTTCATCGGACGATCTCGCCCGCATCGTCAAGGAAGAACGCGGCAATGTTCCCGAAAGCCTCAGCATGGTCACGGCACAAATGCTCGGCCTGCCGGTCGCCAAGGCCGCGTCGCGTTATAGCGGCGACCGTTGGATTTATTATTATGGCCGCCCGGGCGAAGCCATTCCCGGAGTAAGTTTTTCCGAGGCGTTCACCATGCCGCCGGGCTTCTTCAAGGATAAGATCGTTTTCGTCGGCGCGCGGCCAAAGACGGGCGAATGGTCGGAAGTTCGCGATGAGATGCGCAGCCCGTTCTCAACCTTCGGCTGGCATTTCACCAAAATGCCGATGGTGGAAATCCATGCGACGGAATTTTTGAATCTTCTGCGGCGGGATTGGCTGACCCGGCCTTCGCTGACCGTAGAGGCGGGAATTTTATTGATCGTCGGAATCGTTTTTGGCTTTGGCTTGCTGAGCTTTCGCCCGGTCGTCGCCACCGGCGCGGCAGCCATCGGGACGCTGGTTGTCCTGCTGGCCGCACAAACATTATTTGCCGTCCAGCACATTTGGTTCGCGTGGATGATCATCGTTGGCGCGCAGATTCCGTGTGCATTGCTTTACGCGATCATTTTCCGTTCGCTCGAATGGTATGCCCAGCGCCGCAAGCTCGAAGAGGAACGTGCGAAGGCCGACGCGCGGATTCGCGAACAGGCCGCGTTGCTGGATAAAGCCGGTGACGCGATCATCGTGCATGACCTCGACTGGCGCGCGCAATATTGGAACAAAAGCGCCGAGGCGCTCTACGGCTGGAATTTCGCGGAGGTGCAAGCGCTGAGTTTGAAGACGGATGTTTTCAAGACGGACGAGGCGAAGTTGCTCGAAGCCTTGCAAACCGCGCTGGCGAAGGGCGAGTGGTCGGGCGAATTAAAACAATCGTCGAAGACGGGCCGCGCGTTGCTGGTGCAAAGCCGCTGGACGCTCGTGCGCGACGACGCGGGCAAACCCAAGAGCGTGCTGGTCATCAATACAGATGTCACCGAGCAGAAGAAATTGGAACTGCAATTTTTGCGCACGCAGCGGATGGAAAGCATCGGCACGCTCGCCGGCGGCATTGCGCATGATCTCAACAACGTGCTCGCGCCAATCCTCATGGGCGTGGAGATGATGAAGATGAAAAGCACGGATGAATTCACGACCAAGATGCTCACCACCATGTCTTCCAGCGCGAAACGCGGTTCGGACATGGTGAAGCAAGTGCTGACATTCGCGCGCGGCCACGAGGGCGAGCGCAGCGTTTTGCAGATCAGCCATCTGGTGCGCGAGATGCAGAAAATCGTGAAAGAGACATTTCCCAAGTCCATTGATTTTTCGACCGAGTTGGGCGACAACCTCTGGCCCATCATGGGCGACGCCACGCAGATTCATCAGATCATTTTGAACCTGTGCGTCAACGCGCGCGACGCCATGCCGGACGGCGGCAAACTTGCCCTCGGCGCGAAGAACGTGGCACTGACCGAAGAACAGGCGGCGAAATTCGCGGGCGCAAAAGCGATCCAATATGTATTGCTCTCGTCGTCCGACAGCGGCACGGGCATCCCGCCGGAAATCATCGAGAAAATTTTTGAGCCGTTTTTCACGACCAAGGAAATCGGCAAGGGCACGGGACTGGGTTTGTCCACCGTCATCAGCATCATCAAGAGCCACGGCGGATTTTTGGATTTGCAAACGCAGGTTGGCAAAGGCACTACGTTCAATGTTTATTTGCCCGCGGCGGAATCCGCTTTGCAGGCCGCGCCCGCGCCGATTTCGCCGGACGCTTTGCGCGGCAAGGGCGAGACGGTGATGCTCGTGGACGATGAGCCCGGCGTGCTGGAAGTCACCAAGCACATGCTCACGCATTATGGTTACAACGTCATCACCGCGATCCACGGCGCGGACGCGCTCGCGCTCTATCCGCAGTGCAAGGCGCGCCTCGGCGTGGTCATCATGGACATGATGATGCCCGTGATGGACGGCCCCAACGCGATCCGCGAATTGCGCAAGCAGGACCCTAAATTGAAATTCATCGCGATCAGCGGTTTGCTGGCGGGCGATAAAATCCAGGAACGCATCGGCGGCGAGGAAGTCGCTTTTATTTCCAAGCCCTTTGCATCGGAAAAATTGCTGGTGTCGTTGCGCGAAGTCTTGAACGAAGCGCCCAAGCCGGAAGCCGTGGCTGCTGGTGTGTAAGCCGAGTTACTCTAACCGCAAAACTCGCGCGCCGTGGCGAGGAGCTTTTCCAGCGAGCCATCCTTGAGCAAGTATCGTTGCGCGCCGCGCGCGAGCATTTCAGTGACCAATTCATCGTCCGGCTGTCGCCCGGTGTAGAGAATGATCGGGGCCTTTGGATGGTTCTGTTTCAGATAATCCAACAGCACGCCGCTGCCTTTGCCGGGAAGATTCACGTCGAGGATGATGGCGCACAGGGAAACGCCGCTGGCCACGCGCATGGCCTCATCGGCATCGCCCGCCGCGAGGATATTCATGCCGAAACATTCAAAATAACTGGCGACCATGAAGCGCAAATCGGATTCGTCGTCCACGAATAAAATCGTGCCAGCCATGAGTTATTAATAACTGCGCCAAGCGGCTGGTTCAAGTTTCTGTTTCAAAACTTACTTATATATTGGAACCGTCCGCAATTTTTCTCCCTCTCCGCCGCTGCGGGGGAGAGGGTCGGGGAGAGGTGGTTCGGTCAGTTTAAGGCTTGGCGGAAACTGTCCGTGGATGTTTAGCTTTGCAAATGGATCCATTGCGCAAAAAGTTGCAGACCTCCCCGGCGCTCGCGCGCGTCGTGCCCTTTATCATTTTTTTATTAGTCACGGCATTCCAAGGTCAGCTCGGCGAAGCTTCGCGTTACTGGCTTTATATGGCGAAGACCGTGGTGGGCATTTATCTCGTCTGGATGATGCGGCCGCTCGTGCCGGAGATGCGCTGGGCGTTCAGTTGGGAAGCGGTGGTGGTGGGGATCGCCGTGTGCGTGATGTGGGTGGGCATTGATCCGTTCTACGTCAAGATCGGCAAGGGCGCGGGCGATTGGAATCCGCACGCGCAATTCGGCCAGGGCTCGACGCTCGCCTGGGTCATGATCGTCGGACGCATTCTCGGTTCCTCGCTCATCGTGCCGCCGATGGAGGAAGTTTTTTATCGCTCGTTCCTCTATCGCTGCATCATCCGCCCGGATTTTGAGAAGGCGCCGCTCGGCCTTTTCAATGCCACCGCGTTTATCGCTACGGCGGTGATTTTTGGTTTCAGCCATTACGAATGGCTGGCAGGAATTTTGTGCGGGATGGCGTATCAAGGCCTGGTGCTGCATAAAAAGCGCCTGGGCGACGCCATGACGGCGCACGCGATCACGAATTTTTTGCTGGGCGTTTGGATTGTGTGGAAAGGCGCCTGGCATTTTTGGTGAGGAACTCTTGCCGCCGCGCAGCCTGATTTTTGAGGATGAACATTTGCTGGTGGTGAACAAACCGGCGGGGATGAACACGCACGCGCCGAGCCCGTTCGCGGGCGAAGGCATCTACGAATGGCTCAAGCATCGCGAATCCCGCTGGGCCACGCTGGCGATCATCCATCGGCTCGACAAGGAAACCTCTGGGGTCATGGTCTTCGGCAAAACGCCTGCGGCCAATCGTTCGCTCACGGAGCAATTCACGCAGCACACCATTCGTAAAAAATATATTTTGCTCACTGATCGCGCGGTGAATTTCGAGAAGCGCACGGTCGTTTCGTCACTCGTTCGCGCCGGTGAAAAATATTTGAGCCGTCCCTTGCACGCGGGTGCTGACCGCGCTGAAACGCATTTTACCATCGTCAAAAAAGATGTGAATGGTCACGTCACGCTGCAAGCGGAACCCGTCACCGGGCGTACGCATCAAATTCGCGTGCACGCCGCTGCTGAAGGGTTTCCGATTTTGGGCGATACGCTTTATGACGGAACCGCCGCGGCGCGTGTGTATTTGCATGCGGCGGAAATAATTTTCAAGCATCCGGTCACGGGCGCGGAATTGAGATTCACCGCGCCGGAAAATTTTGACGCGCCTTCGCGCTTAGGTTTGCGCGAAGCTTTCGTTGAAAATGGCGGCGAGTTCGAGACCAACGCCTATCGCCTTATTCACGGCGCGGCAGATGGCTGGCCTGATTGGTATGTCGAACGGCTGGGCGATTATTTGCTCTCGCAGTCGGAACGAACTTTGACCGCGGAGCAAATGAGCGAACTGGAAAAACTGCAAACAATTTACGGTTCGCGCGGTGGGTATCATAAAATTCTGACGCGGCAGGTACGGCGCACGACCGTGCCGCAGGCATCGCCGCAGTTGGTTTTTGGCGAAGCCGCGCCCGCCACTTTTGTGGTCACGGAAAACGGCATGCAATTCGAGATGAGTTTCAATGAGGGTTATTCCGTCGGCCTCTTTCTCGACCAGCGCGACAACCGGCGGCGCTGGCTTGTGAATTATGTGACCGATGGTTTTGCGATTTTTCCAAAAGGCGCGGCGGGTGCGGAAGTATTGAACACGTTTGCTTACACTTGCGGCTTTTCCGTGGTGGCGGCGCGCGCGGGTGGGCGAACGACGAGCCTGGATCTCTCGAAAAAATATCTCGAGTGGGGCAAGCGCAATTTCGCGCTCAACGGCCTTGATGCCGCGGCGCACGATTTTATTTTTGGCGACGCTTTCGATTGGATGCGGCGGCTGGCAAAGAAGGGGCGCACTTATGACGCCGTGGTGCTCGATCCGCCGACGTTTTCGCAATCGAAGGAAGCGGGCGCGTTTCAGGCGGAAAAAGATTACGGGCGATTGGTGGATGCGGCGCTGCTGGTTTTGAAACCTGGCGGAGTATTATTTGCTTCAACGAATGCGGCGCGGCTGGAGCCGGAAAAATTCCTGGAAATGATCACCGCTAGTGTGCGGGCAAAGGGGAGAAAAATTTTGCGGCAACAATATTTTCCGCAGCCGCCGGATTTTCCCGTGCATCGAAATGAACCGGCGTATTTGAAGACGGTTTGGATGCAAGTGGCGTGAAGGAAAATTTGAGAGACGTCGAAACGCGGTTTACTTCTTCCGATTTCCCATTGAGCGCGTGATGAGACTTGGCCCGGTTTCGCGCGAACGCAGAATGATGATGACGATTAATGCAATTGCGATGGCCGCGAGAACCGCGCCAGCGATGAGTAGAATTTTTGGGCGGGCGGCGGTTTGCGGCGAGGCAATGGCTAATTGCGGTTCGAGAGCCGCACTGGCCGCGGCGGGCGGAATGGGTGCAGGAGAAATAGTAACGGGTTTGGGCGTTGGACGCTCGACTGGGCCCGGGCTCGTAACGGGCGGTGGGGTGGCGGCGACTGGCTTGGGCGTGAGTTCAGGTTTTTCGGTGTTTTCTGTTTGCGGCGGCGTGGGCATGGAAACTTCCGGCTTCTCTATGACGACGGGCGGAGGAGTTTCTTTGTGTGGTGGCGGGACTGGTTCGGCTTCCACTTTGGCAATCGTTTGTGGTGGCTGCTCGTGATGAACGGGCGCGGGAGGAGTCACGTTGGCAGGCTCGACTGCCGGGGAGTTTGTTTTAGGAACTTCTGGTGGTGGAGTAACGGCAGGAGGCGTTGGTTTTGGCGCAGCCGTGATTATTAGCGCAGGTGTGGGTGCGGGCGTTGGCTTCGCAACGACTGGTGGCGCGGGGGTGGGAGTTTTTCTGGCAACTATGGGCGCGCTCAAGGCCAGCAGCGGTTGAGGCATGACGATGGGCCACGGCAATGCGTTCAGCGTGTAATGAAGAATTTTTCCGCCGCGCGCCTGAAGGATGGTCACGATGGGCATGCGATTTCCGCGCATGTCTTTTACGTCCTGCTGATATTGCGAATTGATTTCCGAATCAAAAGGCGTGCCGCGCATCTGGGCATCGCCGGTGGAGATGAGGAAGACGGTGATGGTATCGGATACCTGGATGAGATTGAAAAGGTCGGGCAGGACGAGGTCGAGCCGGCTGGGTTTCGCGGGGGGCGGCGCGGGCGCGAAGACGGGCTTGCCTCGGCTTGGGGGAGCGGCTGGGCGCGGCGTTTTGTCGGCCAGTTGCAGCTTGAGAAAATCGGTGGTGCGTTGTGCGATGCCGGCTTGTCCGGTCACGGGCCAAACCTGGAGCGGCAAATCGGAATGCACGTCCTGGTCGAACGTCCAGAGGCCGATGGAATCGCCAGCGTGAATCTGGCCGTTGGCGGCGGAGACGAGGAGATCGTTGATGACTTTGAGAATGTCCGCCGCGTGCGCTTGCAGCGGCGCGCTGGTGTCCACGATGAATAGAAAACGGCTGGTGGGCGCGGGTGGGTTGGTTTGTGGCGTTGCGATGAACGGGGTGAGCAAAAACAAAAAGAGAAAGGCAGCGCGAAGGATTTTTTGCAAGAGACGAAATTTTGTTTGGCTTGAATGTTTGAGGTTCACGTGCGCGTTTGGTCGTGTGCCTTTTCATCATGCAGCAACCGGAAGGGAATCGCAATTCGGGATTTTGCGAGATGCTGCCGGCAAAATTATTTTGGGCGTTTGAAGCGCTGGCGTTCGGTGCGGTTATAGACTTTTAAATTGTCCTGTTGCTCGGCGAGGGCGGCGTTGATGCTTTGGATGAAGCTCAGGCAACTCGAAGCGAGGCCGCCCATGGCGATGACGGTGTCGCGCTCGGCGTAATCATCGGTGACGGCCAGGACTTCGCCGTAGGAACTCATGCGGTGGACGACGCGTTCGATGATTTGATCGGCGGTTTGGCCGGCGCGTGAATAAAGAATTTCCACTTCGGGCGTGGACTCAACGGTGGAGAGGCGGATGTCGTTATTCGCGCCGTCGAAGACGACGGTGATGGGGGTGCGGATGGCGTCGCGGTAAAGTGTGAGGTGATGAATAAGTTCGTCGCGCGCGGCGGCGGAATGGCGGGGCTTGCCGGGCGCGAGTTCGGGCCAGCCGTGCAGGAGGCTGTAGCCGTCAACGAGGATGCGAACGAGCGCCATGACGAAAGCATACATCCACAAATGGAACGTCAGAAGGCCAATTTTGTGTTTCAGTTGACAGTCGAAGCTTGGTGCGGTGAGGATTTCCGTTATGTCAGCCTCTCCTGAATGGTATGAATTGCTGAACCATGTGGCGCAAAGGCAATTTAACGAAGCCGCTGACCTATTGGCGGCAAACCCTTCCCTTCGCTCAGCGGTAAACGGAATTGGAGAAACGGTTCTCCATTATCAGGCGGTGGAGAATGATGAGCGGGGAGTGGCATGGCTAAAATCGAAAGGTTTTGACATCAACACCCGAAACGAGTTTGGCATACCAGTCGTGTTTGAAGTGGCGCAGCTTAATTATAAAGATTTGCTGAGCTGGTTTATTTCAAACGGTGCGGACATGACATGCCGGGATGGAGAGGGCCAGAACATCAAAGAATATCTTTTGGACTATGAAAATGATGATATGATGAAGCACTTGGAGTCTTTGGGAATCTAAGCGGAAACGAAAAGCCGGGGTTTATAAGAAGTGTTGGGCGAGCGTGTATGATTTGGTTTTAGGAAGGGGAGTTCTTTTGTCCCTGACGGGACTTGGTTTTGAGAGGTTCGCAACCCAGCAATAAAATGCTGGGCTAAGATCTGCCGTCCCTTGCGGGGCTTAGGATGTTGAGATCGTCGTAAAAAAGTTCTGCAAATTTTTTTGGTTCTGGCAGATTGAGCGGGCATGAAAACGAAAGAACCGATTCCGGTCACGGTGTTGACGGGTTATTTGGGCGCGGGCAAGACGACGCTTTTGAACCATTTGCTCACGCAAAATCACGGCTACAAATGCGCGATCATCATCAATGAATTTGGCGCGGTGAGTATTGATAATCAGTTGGTAGTGGGCGCGGATGAGGAGATTTTGGAGTTGAACAACGGCTGCCTGTGCTGCCGCGTGCGCGGGGATTTGATTCGTTGTCTCAATGATTTGATCAATCGCAAGAAGCGGTTCGATTATGTGATCATCGAGACGACGGGGCTGGCGGACCCAAGTCCGGTGGCGCATACGTTCATGGCGTCGGAGTTGAAGGACAAGTTGCGGCTCGATGGCATCGTGACGGTGGTGGATGCGCGGCATTTGGAAAAGGAACTGGACGACGGGCCGGAACCGCGCGCGCAAATCGCGTTTGCGGACGTGATTTTATTGAACAAGATGGATTTGGTATCGCCGGAGGAATTGGCGCGGGTGGAGCAGCGGATTCGCGGCATGAATGCGCTGGCACAGATTTATCGGACGAAAAATTCGCAGATTGATCCGGGCAAGATTCTGAATTTGAAAGCGCGCGAGTTGACGGCGCCGCTGAATTTTCCGGCGAAGGAGGAGAAACATGAACACACGCACGAGCATGACCACGATCATGTTTGCGGCGAGCATTGTGATCATGACCATAAGCATGGGCATTCGCATGAGGACGAACAGGCCCACGGTCACGAGCATCATCATCACGACGAGAGCGTGAAATCGTTTTTCATCGAGGAAGAGCGCGCGCTGGATTTGAAGAAGCTGGAAGCGTGGCTGGGCGATTTGTTAAAAAATCTCGGCGCGGATATTTATCGGAGCAAAGGCGTGTTGAATATCAAGGGGCAGCCGAAGCGGGTCGTTTTTCAGGGCGTGCAGATGATGTTCGACGCGCAGCCGGATCGTTTTTGGAATGTGAACGAGGCGCGGAAGAGCCAGTTGGTTTTTATCGGGCGCGAGCTGGATGAGGCGAAGATTCGCGGAGGGTTTGAGGGGTGTGTGGCGAATTAACGACGGCGGCGGCGTTGCTGCTGGTTGCGATTGTTTTTGCTTTTGCCGTTGTGGTTGCCGTTGGAGCGCGGCGGGGGATTCTGGCTGATGCCGGTATCGAAGCCGTGGCCGATGAGGCCGACGGGGTTTTCGGCGGGCGGGCGGGCTTCGGTGACGGCGATGTTGCGTCCGCCCAGGCTGTGGCTGTGGAGGGAGCGCATGGCGCTTGCGGCGATGTCCGGCGTGGCCATGGTCACGAAGGCGCGCCCGCGCGAAATGCCGGTGCTGGGATCAACCATCATTTTGACTTCGAGGACGGAACCGGAGGCGGAAAATAATTCGCGCAGGCTTGTTTCAGTGGCGCTGGGCGGCAAATTCTCTACGTATAATCTGTTTGTCATTGCTGTTCTATTCAATGTGACGGCTTTATTCCCGGAATGTTCCCGACTCGACGGGTTATAAATCGTCGAAATCTTTTAACTGAGGATCCACCAAGCCTTGAGATGGACGGGATGTCTGCTGCGCCCAAGATGGCTCAAACTCGTGAAAATGCAATGCAATTTTTTGCGGGAAAGGCAAATTCACTCGTTTTGAATTGCGGCCAACCCATCCAATCGCGGACGGCTGTCAGTCTTGTCCGGGGGTGCACGCGCCCGCGCGTGCAGTGGCTGGCGCCCTCGCCGGCCACATCTTTATTTTTTCTCCTATCTCAAGCAGGACTGACGGGCGAGGGCGCCCGTCAGCACACGCGAGGGCGCGTATGCTCCCCGGGGAAAACAGCAATAGGCGTGTAATCAGGTAGATTTGCTTCATAGCTTTAAATTTGTAGTTATTTCTATTACTCGGAATCACTTTGGGCGAGTAACTCGACAGAGGGGTTAGCACGAGCAATTACATGAACATGTAATAGCAAAGCGAAGCGGAGTTATGCTTATGTAATTACTCGAAAGCCTGCCGGATTGTTACGACATGAAAAGCGGGTGCGATAACAAAGAAGTTGGCGGGCCTGGCGGAGGTAACACGAAGCGCGAAATGGAAGTCGCGGCGGGTAATCCCGGGCAGGCCGCAAATGAAACTATAAATCTTATGATCATGCAATCACTGGCAGAATTACCGATTCAAAAGCTCAAACGGGCGGTTGGCATCCGCGAACAAATCGAGGCGTTGACGCTTGAACTCAATGAATTGCTCGGCACGCAGGCCTTTGTCTCGCTTGACGGCGGGATGAGCGATAAACGCCGCAGCCTGACTCCGGCGGGACGCGCACGCATCGCGGCGGCCCAGCGCCTGCGCTGGTCGAAATACAATGCCGGACGCACCCAGCGGACGGATCTCGTGGCCAAGAAACATCGTCTGAGCCCCGAAGGCCGCGCCAAAGTGGCGGCAGCCGTTCGGGCGCGTTGGGACAAGTTCCGCGCGGCGAAGGCGAAAGCTTTGCGCGCAGCCAAGTAAGAGCTTTGGTTATTTCAAACGCCATTGCATCGCGAACGCGTGATGCAATGGCGATTTTTTTATGGCGAAGCCATGTGAATTAGACGGGGAGTTAGGGAGTAAGTCGGGGGAAATTTTCAGTTTCAAGTTTTTAGTTTGGAATCGTGAAAGCAGCACGATTGATAAGTCGAGCGCATCTTGCTCCTCGCAAATCACCGAAATTGACCTGTGCGATCCGACAAACTTATTTACTGAAAACTTGAAACTTGAAACTGCAAACTTCCCAAATCCAGATTGACTATTTGGGGGGAGACGTTGAAGGTTCAGTAAGCAGCATGTTCATAGATCAAATCAAAGTTTACGCGCGGGCGGGGCACGGCGGCAAAGGCGCGGTTGCCTTTCATCGCGAGGCCTACATCACCAAGGGCGGTCCCAGCGGCGGCAACGGCGGGCGCGGCGGCAACGTCATTTTGCAGGCCGACCACGACTTGAATAACCTCATCGCGCAATATTACGTGCCGCGGCTGATCGCGCAGGTGGGCGAGGCGGGCATGGGCAAAGGCATGGACGGCCACGCGGGCAAGGATTTGCTCATCAAAGTTCCTTGTGGAACGCTCGTGTGGAAATTACCGGCGGTGGTGACGCTCGAAGAAGTGGAGCCGGCTGAGGAAGAAGAAGAAGCCGAGGAAAAGCCGACCATCGGCGTGCGGAAACGGCCGGTCATCCGCCATTCCGGCACGGAACGCGCGCTCGAAATCAATCTTGAGGAAGAACCTGACGAAACCAAGGGCACCGCGCCCACGCATGAAGGCGAGGAATTGGTGGCGGATTTGACCGAGGACGGGCAACAATTTGTTTTGTGCAAAGGCGGACGCGGTGGATTGGGCAATCGCAATTTCGCGACGGCGCGGCATCAGACTCCGCGTTTCGCGCAGCCGGGCGAGCCGGGTGACGAGGGCGAATTTCGGCTGGAGTTGCGGTTGATCGCGGAAGTGGGTTTGGTGGGTTATCCGAACGCGGGCAAGTCCACTTTGCTCACGGCGATTTCGCATGCGCGGCCCAAGATCGCGCCGTATCCGTTCACGACGCTGCATCCGCAAATCGGCATCGTGGAGTATAAGGATTTTCATCGGCTGACGGTTTGCGACGTGCCGGGATTGATCGAGGGGGCGAGCAATAACGTCGGGCTCGGCCACGCGTTTTTGCGGCACATCCAGCGCTGCAAAGTTTTGGTGATTCTGCTTGATATGGCGGGCACGGATGCGCGCGAGCCGTGGGATGATTATAAAAAATTGCTGAAGGAACTGGAGCTTTACGATCCGGCGCTGCTCGACAAGCCGCGATTGGTGGTGGGCAATAAAATTGACGAGCCGGTGGCGGAGGAGAACCTGAAAGTGTTCAAGCGCAAGATCCGGAAGACGCCGGTGCTGCCGATCGCGGCGGCGTTTGATGAGGGCATCGAAAAATTCAAGGACACGATTCGCGAGGCGGTCGCGGCGGCGGAGAAGTAGAAAACTGGCGCGCGCAACCCTCGCTTGCGAATTGTTTGCCGCCGTTCTACCTTCGCAGGCATGAGTTTTTACAATCGCATCGCCATCACCATCGTCCGGCTCGTCGCGGCTGGATTTCTGGTGGTGGGTGTTCTTGACCTGGCGCTTTACTGGTTCAAGTCGCACCATGACCAGACGCCGATGAGCGTGGGCCGTTGCGTTTATTTGTCCATTCCGCTTGTGATTGGCGTGGCAATACTGGTAAAAAGTTCAGCACTGGCCCGCATGGTAGATCAATATCTGGATGAATAATGCCAGCGGCACGCCGGATGGACCGCGGGATTCAATGGCTTAGAAACATTTTCGACAACCTTCCATGCAAGGCTACCTTTCCCTTATCCTTCACGCGCATCTGCCTTTCGTGCGCCATCCCGAGCACGATAAATTCCTGGAGGAAAACTGGCTCTTCGAGGCCATCACCGAGACTTACATCCCGCTCATCCAAACCATGGACGGCTGGTTGCGCGATGGCATGGACAGCCGGCTCACGCTCACGCTTTCGCCCACGCTTTGCTCGATGCTACTGGACCCGCTTTTGCAGGAGCGTTACCTCCGCCACATCAGCGGCCTGATTGACCTTGCGGAAAAGGAGATTCACCGCACGCATTGGGACAACGCCTACCGCCCGCTCGCGTGGATGTATCACCATCGTTTCACCAACACGCGCAACACTTACCAGGCCTACGGGCGCAACCTCGTCGGCGCGTTCCGCAAATTTCAGGAGCAGGGCAAACTCGAGATCATCACGTCCGCCGCGACGCATGCGTTGTTGCCGTTGCTCGCGGGGCATCCGCCGAGCATTCGCGCGCAAATCCTCGTTGCGCGTGATCATTATCGCTCGTGTTTCGGCTGCGATCCGCGCGGCATCTGGCTCCCCGAATGCGCCTACGTGGATGGCGTGGAAAATTATTTGCAGGAAGCGAACCTGCGCTGGTTCATCATGGACACGCACGGTTTGTTGCACGCGAAACCGCGCCCGCGCTACGGCGTTTTCGCGCCGGTGTTCACGCCGAATTGCATCGCCGCCTTCGCGCGCGACCTGGATTCGGCGCGGCAAGTTTGGAGCACGCAGGAAGGTTATCCCGGCGATGTGAATTACCGCGACTTCTACCGCGACGTCGGCTTCGATCTCGATTTTGATTACGTCAAACCGTATCTGCCTGACCTTGCGCAACGCGGTTTCACGGGCATCAAGTATCATCGCATCACGGGCACGAACGTGGAGAAAAAAGTTTATGATCGCGATGCCGCCTTGCGCATGGCGGCGGAGCATGCGGGACATTTTCTGAGCGCACGCATGGGGCAGATTCAGCATCTCTCCAGCATCATGGACCGCCCGCCGATGCTGGTCTCGCCATACGACGCCGAGTTGTTCGGCCATTGGTGGTACGAAGGGCCGGAGTTTCTCGATTACTTCGTGCGCAAGGCAGTTTACGACCAAAAAGTTTTCAAGCTGGTCACGCCGCACGAATATCTTGGCCGCCAGCCGACGCAACAAATCGCGCAGCCAAGCGCGTCGAGTTGGGGATCGGAAGGTTATTGGGGTGTGTGGCTCAACGAGACGAATGAATGGATCTACCCGCATCTGCACATCGCGCAGGAACGCATGACACAGATGGCGCGGCAATTTCCCAATGCCACGGGCGTCAAACTTCGCGCGCTCAAGCAGGCGGGCCGCGAACTTTTGCTTGCGCAATCCAGTGATTGGCCATTCATCCTGCGCACCGGCACGAGTCCCGACTACGCCCGGAAACGCGTCAAGGACCACATCCTCCGGTTCATTTCTTTGCACGAACAAATCACCACGACGCGGATTGACGAAGCGTGGCTCGCGCGCATTGAGTCTTTGGATAATTTATTCCCCGATATCAATTATCATTATTGGGCTTGAGCGGGAGCGGGAGCGGGAGCGGAGAGTTGGAAATATCTTGCAAAAACAGCCGACCCTCATTAGACTGGTCAATGACCGGTCAATTTAAAATTATTATTGGGAGAAAATTAAATGAGCGAAACCACTATTATTGCGGCGTCAGAGGCAAAAGCCAAGTTTTCCGAACTGCTTGAGCGCACGCGAAAAGGCGAGGGGTTTGTTATTACATTGCATGGGGAGGAGGTCGCAAAGCTTTCTCCCGCAAAGGGCCAAAGTCTTATAGAAGTACGGGCTGCGATAACCGAAATGAAGTCGCGGCGTTCCATATTGAATCCTCCCGGCAAACCCAGGCTTAGCATTAGAGATTTAGTTAATGAAGGGCGGCGATGAATTTCATTTTGGATTCTTCGTGCGCCCTTTCATGGGTGTTTGAAGATGAAACATCACCTGAATCGGAAAAGCCTCTGGAGTGGCTGAATAAAGGCGCAAAGGCATTTGTGCCGCCACTTTGGCGTTGGGAGATGGCAAATGTTCTTATCATTGCCGAGCGTAGAAAACGGATCACCTCAGTTGAAGTTAATAGCCATCTTTCTTTTTTCCAGACTCTGCCTATTGAAATTGATGAGGCCACCGTCAATCAGGCATGGAATGGAACCCGCATTCTCGCGCAAGCGCATCAACTGACTATTTATGACGCGGCCTATTTGGAACTGGCCATTCGCCGCGGATTGCCTCTCGCAACTTTGGACACTGCGCTTCAATCCGCTTGCAAATTAGAAAAGGTTAGGTTGGCGACATTAATTTGATCCAGACGCGCTCAATACCTTGGCACGCTGTGATCAATTTCATCTGCCCAGGCATTGATGCCGCCCTTCACGCTCTTTACATATTTGAATCCCTGCTGGCGCAGGAAATTCAAAGCGCGCAGTGAGCGCACGCCGCTTTTGCAGTGGATGTAAATCTGTTGGTTCGGGTCCAGTTCCGTGAAGCGCTGCGGCAATTCTCCCAGCGGAATCTGTGGCACACCTTTGATGTGCGAAATCTCGTATTCATCCGGGTCGCGCACGTCGAGGATTTTGATGCCGGATTTGGGATCGTCCATCGCGCGCTTCATTTCCTGCACGGTCACTTCATCGGGATTGCCCACGGGAACTTCCGGCTCGGCGGGGATGCCGCAAAATTGTTCGTAATCAATCAACTCTTTGATCGTCGGCTGGTCGCCGCAAATCGGGCACTTGGGATCGCGGCGCAATTTCAACTCGCGGAACTTCATGTCCAGCGCATTGAACAATAGCAAGCGACCGATCAACGGCGTGCCTTTGCCGATGGCCAGTTTCAAAATTTCCGTTGCCTGAATGCAGCCGACGATTCCCGGCAGCACGCCCAGCACACCGCCCTCGGCGCAACTCGGCACCATGCCCGGCGGCGGCGGCTCGGGATAAAGACAGCGATAACACGGCCCGCCCAGGTGCGGCGCGAAGACGCTCGCCTGTCCTTCAAAGCGGAAGATCGAGCCATAGACGTTCGGCTTCTTCAGAAGAACGCAGGCGTCGTTGGTGAGATAACGCGTTGGAAAATTATCCGTGCCGTCCACCACCACGTCGTATTGCGCGATGATCTCGAGCGCGTTCTCGCTGCTCAAACGCGTGTTGTGGATGACGACTTCGCAGGTTGGATTGATGTTCTTGATGGTGTCGCGCGCGGACTCGGCCTTCGGACGGCCGACGTCCTTGGTTCCGTGCATGATCTGGCGCTGGAGATTGGAAAAATCCACCGTGTCAAAATCCACGATGCCGATTTTGCCCACGCCGGCCGCGGCGAGATACATGCCGATGGGGGAGCCGAGGCCGCCAGCGCCGATGCAGAGCACGCTGGTCGAGCAAATTTTCTTTTGGCCGGCGAGTCCGACTTCCGGCAATATGAGGTGGCGCGAGTACCGCCGGATTTGGTCATTATCCAGTTCCATAATTCAGTCGAGCGAGGATAATGCAGGATGGAAATATTGCAAGCTGTCGAAGTAAAGACTGTCGAGCTACTTTCCTTTTGGCCATCAAAGATAAATTTTAAAACTGCCTGCGTCCTTTCAAAAAATGAGTAAAACAAATGACAAAGGAGCGGGCACGAAAATCAAGCGGGTTTTTCTTCAAGCGGTTCGCCTTGAACGTGAACGCGTGGACAATTTTGACAAATATCCGTTTTGCGTCCCTGCGATTCGGCATCTTCAGCGATTGGAATTCCATCCGGCCGTGACCTTTTTTATCGGCGAAAATGGTTCCGGCAAATCCACGTTGCTGGAAGCGATTGCGGTGAAGCTTGGGTTTAATGCTGAGGGTGGCAGCAAAAATTTCAACTTTACCACACGAGAAACGCATTCGAAATTGCACGAATTTATCACGGTCGAGCGTGGCGTCGGACGTCCAACAGATAATTATTTTTTACGGGCCGAATCTTTTTACAACCTGGCGACGCAAATTGAAGATCTGGGCGTTGTATCTGGCTACGGTCAAAAATCATTGCACCACCAATCGCACGGCGAAGCTTTTCTTGCGCTTTTACTGAACCGGCTTCAGGGCGATGGAATCTATTTGTTTGATGAACCGGAAGCGGCGCTATCTCCCCAGCGGCAATTAAGCGTTTTGACGTTATTGCACAGGTTGATTTATCACAAGGCGCAGTTGGTTATTGCAACCCATTCGCCGATATTGCTCTCTTATCCCAATGCGCGCATTTACCAATTTTCGCAAGCGGGTATTGCTGAGGTAAAATACACGGAAACAGAACATTATCTGGTAACGAAAGATTTTCTCAACCGGCATGAGCGAATGTTGGAAATCCTTCTGACCGCCGAAGACGAAGATTTAAAATCAAAGGAAAGGAAATAAAGAATTCTGCCGTGTTCAATCCGTGGCTGGAAATAGATTGGTTAGCCACTGATGAAACACGGAATGAACACAGATTATAACGGAAAACACATGCCACGTACACGTATTAGATATTTTGAGGTGGCCTCAAATTGCCTTTAACCGCAGGCTTATTTCTGCTTTGCTTTGCCGATACGATTATGAATTCCAAATTCAATCCCGAGTTGACCGCCCGCCAAATCAGCAAGCTCACGAAACTCAAACCCTCGCTTGCCATCGTCCTTGGCAGCGGTTTTCAACAGGCGATTTCCAAACTCACGGTGGATCGCGAAATCGGTTATGAAAAATTATCGGGTTTTCCGCCGGTGGGCGTCAGCGGGCATGCAGGCAAGCTGGTGCTGGGGCAGCTCGGCGGCACGCCGGTCGCTGTGCTCAGCGGGCGCGCTCATTATTACGAGGGGCATCCGATGGAGCAGGTCACGTTTGCGATGCGGGTGCTGGCTGAATTTGGCATCAAGGACGTATTGCTCACGAATGCTGCGGGCGGTGTGAATCGCAATTTTCGTCCGGGCGATTTCATGGTGCTGACGGATCATATCAATTTTATGGGCATGAGTCCGTTGCGCGGGCCGGCGCTGCCTAAAGGTCCGCGGTTTGTGGATCTCACCCGCGCTTATGATGATCAACTTAGCCGGGTTCTGCACGCGGCGGGAAAAGCGTGTAAGTTAAAATTGCGCAAGGGCGTTTACCTGGCGGTGTCCGGGCCGAGTTACGAAACGCCCGCTGAGATTCGTGCATTCGCGCGGCTGGGCGCCGATGCCGTGGGCATGAGCACAGTGCCGGAGACCATCGTCGCACGGCAATGCGGCTTGAACGTGGCCGGGATGTCTTGTATCACCAATCTGGCCGCGGGCCGGGGTGGGGAAACATTGTCTCATGCGGAAGTCCTCGAAACGGCGGAGCGCGTCAAGCATTCCGCGGCGCAACTTTTAGAAAGTTTTGCTGAAATATATGGTGAAAGAGCGTAAATTAGAATTGGTGATGGAAGCCGTGAAGGCGCGCGAACGAGCGGTTGCGCCTTATTCAAAATTCAAGGTCGGCGCGGCGTTGCTAACGGCCGATGGCGAAATCATCACCGGCGCTAACGTGGAGAGCGCGAGTTACGGGCTCACTTGCTGCGCTGAACGCATCGCGCTTTTCAAGGCGTTGACTGAGGGGCGCAAAAATTTCGTGGCCATTGCGGTCGTGGCGCGCATGAAGGGGCCGATGCCTTGTGGCGCGTGCCGGCAGTTGCTGGCGGAATACGCTTCCAAAGCGGTGGTTTGGACGGCGGATAGCGCCGCGCCGCGCAAAATAAAGGAATTTACCGTCGCCGAATTGCTTCCCGCCGCATTTCTTGATGTTCCGGGTTGAGAAAATGCTCTGATTGGTTAGTTTGTGCCTTTGCGAAACAATTTGTAATGAAGTCAGACGTAGTACTCGGACTGCAAAACGCGAGCTGGCCTGTGCTGCTGGTGGACGGCGCTCGCACGATTCATAGCGCTAATGCCATGGCGGCGGAGGTGTTTGGTTCCAATATCACGGGCACGGCGAATTCGCTCGCGGCCATCTGGGCCGAGGATAATGCGAACACGCCCGCCCATTTTTTGAGTTTCTGGCAGGCTGCTCCCAGTCCCACTGCGAGGATGAAATTGCGCGGTGTTGCCGGAGTGAGTGTGGCATATCTCGCGTGCATCGCCACGCTGGCGGAGGGCGAACAAAACTTTTTTCTCATCCAGTTGCTTCCCGACAAGGCCGCCGCAGAAAACAAAACTGCCGCGATGGATGCCGGGCAGGCGCACAAACAAAAACTCGATTGCGCGCTGCAACTGGCGCGGACCGTTTCGCTGGATTTTAACAATGCGCTCACGAGCATCCTCGGCCACACGTCGCTGGTGTTGAGCAAAATGGAGCCGAACAATCCGTGGCGGCAATCGCTCATGGAAGTCGAGAAGTCCGCTGCGAAGGCTGCCGAAATTGCCAATGACCTTGGCGCATTCAGTCGCAACGAAAAAGAAACGCGCGTCCAGCAATCGGGAAATCTCAACCAGCTTTTGCAGCGGAATGTGGAAATGTTCCAAAGCGCGAAACAGGAAAAGGAAGTTTCGTGGGCGCTGCAACTTGAGCGGAAATTGCACACGGCGAAATTTGACGAGGCCAAGATGCAGCAGGCGCTCGTGAAGATTATGGAGAATGCGATCGAATCGCTCGGGCCCGGTGGCCGCATCATCATCCAGACAAAAAATCTCGAACTCACCCAGCCCACGCAGGACCGCAACGCGCAACTCGCCGCCGGCACGTACATCTGCGCCGAGATCACGGACAACGGCGCGGGCATCGAGGCCGAGATTTTGCCGCGCATCTTCGAGCCGTTTTTCACGACCAAGCGCGGCACGAAGCATCGCGGGCTCGGGCTGGCGTGGGTGTACGGGATCGTGACGAACCACGGCGGCGGGGTGGCGGTTTCCAGCCAGCCGGGCGTGGGCACATCGGTGCGCGTGTATTTGCCTTCCGATAAAAAATTTGTCGCCGACAGTTCCGCCGGCACGGGCGATCTCAATGGCACCGAAACTATTTTGATCGTGGATGATGAGGATCTCGTGCTCACGATGGGACAGGCAATCCTTTCGCATTACGGTTACCGCGTGCTGGCGGCGAACAGCGGATTGAAGGCGCTCGAAATTTTTTCGCAGAACCAGCAGATTGATTTGCTCATCACGGATTTGGTCATGCCGAACATGAGCGGGCGCGAATTGGTGGAGCAAGTGCGACGCGTGGCTCCGTTCACGCGGATTATTTGTTCGAGTGGTTACGTTCGTCCCGTGAATGAGCAACCCGATTCCATCTCGTATCTTCAAAAACCATTTACGAGCCGCGAGTTACTCGTTAAGGTCAAGCAAGCGTTGACCTCCGGCGAGCCTGCGCCGGTTGACGGATGATGTATCCTCATGAATGATGTGTCCTCGTTTTAATTACAGTAACTAATATGCAAATAGAGAGTCTCAAAGTGTTCTGCGACCTTGCGGAAACCGAAAGTTTTACCAAAGCCGCCCAAATCAATAATGTAACTCAGTCCGCCGTCAGCCAGCAGATCAGTTCGTTGGAACGCCAGTTCAAATCCCTGCTTATCGAACGCAGCAAAAAGAAATTCCGCCTCACGCGCGAAGGCCAGGTGCTTTACGATTTCAGCAAGCAGATCATCCAGACGCATGATTCCCTGCACAGCAAATTGCAGGAGATAAAAGACATCATCTCCGGCACGATCCGCGTGGCGACGATTTACAGCATCGGCCTGCACGATCTTCCGCCGTATATCAAAAAATTTCTCAAGAGCTATCCCACCGTGAATGTCCACGTGGAATATCGCCGCGCCAACCAGGTGTATGATGATGTGCTCAGCAACGTCGTGGACCTCGGCCTCGTGGCGTATCCCACGCGCGAGAGCAAGCTTGAAACTGTTTCGCTGCGCAAAGATCCGCTCGTCCTGATCTGCCATCCGCAGCATCCGTTCGCGAAGATGAAGAGTGTGAAACTGAAAGCGCTCGCCGGGCAAAAATTTATCGGCTTCGAGCCGGACATCCCCACGCGCAAGGCGCTCGACCGCATCCTCAAGGAGAGCAACGTCGAAGTGATGCACGTGATGGAATTCGATAATATCGAAACCGTGAAGCGCGCGGTGGAAATTGACGCCGGTGTTTCCGTGGTTCCGCAAGGCACGATTCTCCAGGAAGTCGCCAAGCAGACGTTGGTGCAAGTGCAACTCGAAGATGGCGAATTTTATCGTCCGCTCGCGGCGATTTATAAAAAGAACAAAGTGCTTTCGCCGGCGGTGAAACAATTCCTGGCGATTTTGAAGGAAGGCTAAAGCGTTAGACGCTTTTGGCGGCCTGCACGAAAGCGCGCATCTTCGCGGGGTCTTTTTTGCCGGGCGCGGATTCGACGCCGCTGGAGACATCCACAGCGTAGGGCCGCACTTTGCGGACGGCTTCAGCCACGTTTTCCGACGTCAACCCGCCGGCGAGAAAAATTGGGCGTCCCATCTTTTGCGCTTCAACGGCAAGATCCCAATCGAAGCGAGCGCCGGTGCCGCCGAGTTTGTCGTTGGTGAAGGCATCGAGCAGCCAGGCGTCGGTGGGGTAACTGCGCAACGCGAGGAGAGAATCGGCGTCCTGGATGCGAAACGCCTTGATCGTCATGACGGGAAACTGGCGGCAGAATTCAGGCGATTCGTCACCGTGAAATTGAACCATGTGGAGGTTGCATTCCTTGATCGCGCGGTGAACGTGGTCTTCGGAGGCGTTGACGAAGACGCCGACGCGAAAAATACTCGGCGGCAATTCGCGGACGATTTTTGTGGCGGCAGCGAGGGTGATGTGGCGCGGGCTGGCCTCGTAAAACATCAGGCCAATGGCATCGGCCCCCGCGGCGACGGCTTCGAGGCCATCGGCAGGATTGGTGATGCCGCAGATTTTGACGAGTGTGCTCA
This sequence comes from Verrucomicrobiia bacterium, assembly GCA_036268055.1. NCBI lineage: Bacteria > Pseudomonadati > Verrucomicrobiota > Verrucomicrobiia > Verrucomicrobiia bacterium. The sequence goes on from DATAUW010000036.1 coordinate 38,619, forward strand.
TGCGCGAACCCCCTATCATCTAGCCGCAGAATGGGTTTGATGCAAGTCGAGGGGAAAAATTTTTCAGCCACGGATGGAACACGGACTAAACACGGAGGGTCCGGGGCATGTAAAAATCTTTCTGAATGGATCGCGGATCTGTGATCCGCAGCAATGCGCAAAGAAGATTGCCGCATTAGGCTGAGCCGAAAGCGGCTTGACCGTATGGACCTTGCTGCGGGACATAGTTCCGCGGTCCGTTAGGAAAAGATTCGACGGTCATAGACCGCCGCTACAGCAGAGGCTTCAGGGGAAATTTTGTTTTAGAAAATTTTTTACGATTCCCATGCGTTCGGAATCGTAAAATGCGCCGCCGCCGTGGCCGGCGCCGTGGACGATGACGAGTTGCACCGGGGCGTGCGCCTTTTCATAAAAGCCTTCAAATTCGAGCGCCTGGTTGACGGGCATTTGCGGGTCTTGATCGCCGTGCAGCAAGAGTAGGGGCGGCGAATGGGCGTTGACGTAAAAAACCGGGCTCGCTTGGCGCGCGATTTCGGGGACGTTTTTGGGCTGACCACCGAGGAGCAGATCGAGGGCGGGAACGCGGGTTTCGAGGCCGTGCGGCGTGGATTGATCGAGAATCGTCGTGAGGTCGGAGCCGCCGTAAAAGCTCATGATGCCTTGGGCGGCCGAGCTTTGGTCGAGATGCGTTCCCACGGTGCCTTCGAGATTGGTATCGCCACTGGAGACGCCCATCAGCGCGGCAAGATGGCCGCCGGCGGAATCTCCGGCGACGACGATTTTATCGGCGGAAAGTTTCCATTGCGCGGCTTCGGCGCGAAGAAAGCGAAGGGCGGCTTTGAGGTCGTGGATTTGCGCGGGAAACCGGGCTTCGGTGGACAAGCGGTAATCCACACTGGCAATCGCGTAGCCTTCATTCACGAGTTTGCCGATGGGAACGCCATTGCGATCTCCGCCACGCCACGCGCCGCCGTGAATCCACACGATGAGCGGCGCGCGCGGCGTGCCGGCGGGCAGGTGAAGGTCGAGTTTCAGCGACCGGTCGGCGACGCGGGCAAATTCGATGCCGCGAAGGGTGTGGGCGGAATCATCGGCAGTGAAGGCAACGATTGGGAATAATAATATGGCAAGGGCAACGGCTTGTTGCAGCAATAGACTCTGGCGCATGCGCGAATCTTGGGGTTTGCGGAGGCGGTTTCAAGCACATTGAACCACCGAAATCGGGGATGCGGATGTTGAAAACCGAAACTTACTCGTGTGCGTGCGCGGTGGCCATTTGGCCGAGGCGGACGACGGATTCGTTCAAGCGGCAGGCGCTGGCGAAGACGTATTCGGTTTGAAGCGAGGGTGCTTCACGGCGCAGGGTCGAGACAGCGCCGAGGATACCGTTGATGGGAGCGGTCAGTTCTTCGGAAATTTGCAGAACGGCTTCATCGCGCAGGCGTTCAGCGCGTTTTTGGGCGAGCGCCTGGAGTTCGGCGTTGCGCACGAGGCGTGACACGACGGCTTCGATCAAATCGTCGGGCTGAAAAGGTTTTTGGAGAAAATCATCGGCGCCCAGATTCATCCCACGGCGAAAACCTTCATGGCCGACCGAGCCGGTCATTAATATGATGGGCGTAGCGGCAAAGAGCGACAATTCGCGGATGGCCTCGATGGTGCGGAAGCCGTCCATGCCATTCATGTTGACGTCGCAAAGGATCAGGTCGGGCAAGTGCATGAGAGCCTTTTGGATGCCTTCGCGCCCGTCGCTCGCTTCGTGCGTGGCGAACCCGAACTGCGTCAAGGTCGCCTTAACCACGGACCGGACTTCTTCTTTGTCGTCAATAATCAATACGCTCTTCATAAGTAACTCACAAACTAACTGAAGCTTGCTTACCAGAAACCGTGCCAATCTCGTAAATCGCGAAAAAGGCCGATTTAATTGGGTAATTGGAAGCCGCGAGCCTACGCACTCCGGCGACTTGCGAAATAGGGAGGCAATGATTTGCCGGGTAGGTGGGAAAACCCTGCCTAGCTTCAAGAAAGACTTACGAACGACTTCAAAGCATCCGACAGACGGCCTTCTTCGTATTGTAACCTGAGCGTTATTAAGGTTTTTCAGTGATGTGCCGTTAGTAGGGACGTGGCGGCCAAAAGCCACTGGTCTGGCAGTGAAATTATTTTGGCTGAAGGCGATTTTTTTCTCGCTTTCATCGGATGCTTTGGCACCTTGCTTCATTAGTTGAGGGAGGGCTGGTCGCATCCATACGTTTAACCAATCAACCGATGGATTTATTTTGTCTATGAAACAATTTGCGACGATGGGACGGGGTTTTAGTTTGGTGCTGGGCTTGGCCGCAACCGCTTTTTTGACTGGCTGCGCCACGGCTCCGAAGACTTACGAACAGGCGGTTTTTAAATTCTCCGTGTTGCGCTACGACCACCCGGTCGAAGTGGCACATTGGACGGTGGACCCTTCGCAATCCGGCAATCCTGAAGGCGAAGCGTTGAACATCGCAACCGCCATGCAGCATGGTAATTTCAATCAATGGCTCGCCTGCTGGGACGATGCCGAACGCCCGAAATTGACCGGCACCGACCGCGACAAGCTCATGGCAAGCTGGCAATCGCTCAAGGATGGTTATTTCAAAATGCTCGGGCGTGTGGTCGCCGGCTCGGACCTGATAGTCGAGATTTCCGTCGAGAACCCGGGACAAAAAGCCTCGGTGCTCAAGTTGCCGCTCAAACACGAGAACGACCAATGGTGGCTTACCGCCATGGACGCGAACAGCGAATTTCTGAATTGGGAATTCTCCCCCAACCGCACCGTCGAGAAGATTGATACGCGTGGTATCCGGATGTACCTCAGCCAGTTCAAAGAAGCCATGCGCTGAACGCGGGGAGTTACTCCCGGTCCATAAAAAAGGCCAGTCCCACCCATGAGAGACTGGCCTTCACCTATGATTAACTAGCCTACGGAAGATTCGACTGTTCCCGCCGGGAAAATATTTAAAAATATTTTCACTTTTTTGGGCGGCGTTTTCCTCCATTCCTGGTTTTCCAGCCAAAATTCCCCGAGGTGTGCTCTCAGACGCACACTTCGCAGCGGAATTTTTTGCGTTAGCTTCGTCCTTTAACAATCAAAAGGTCTGGAATAAGCCTTTGCAATCAGGAGTCTGATTGATAAGCTGTCCGACCTTTGGACTAGTCAATGCGACAATTTATTACCATCGCGAATAACGCGTTCATGGAACTGGTGCGGCAACCAGTATTCCTGTTGCTGATGACCTGTTCGGCGGTGTTCGAGATTTTCCTGGCCACGCCTTTCTACTTCGCCTTCGGTGATGAACCCAAGCTCGTGAAAAACAGCGTGCTCGCCGTCATGCTGCTGGCGGGATTGTTCAGCGCGGTTTTGAGCGCATCGTCCTCGCTGGCGCGGGAAATCCGCTCGGGCACGGCTTTGGCGGTTTTGTCCAAGCCGGTTGGCCGCACTCAATTCTTGCTGGCGAAATATGTCGGCCTGATGATGGCCCTGACGCTGATCACTTACGTCAATCTCATCGTCGCGCTACTCGCCAGCCGCATGGCGTTCGATGCCTATGGCTCGACGGATACGCTGGCTCTGGGAATTTTCGCGGTGGCGCTGGTGGTGGCTTATTTGATGGGCGGTTTCAGCAATTTCTTTCTGCGCCGGACCTTCATGTCGGATGCGACGTTCTGCGTGGTGTTCATGGTCACGGTGGCGTTCGTGGTCATCAGCTTTTTCAATAATAAAGGCGAAGTGCAGGAATTTGCCAAAGGCGTGGACTGGCGGCTGGTACCGGCGGCGATTTTGATTCTGTTCGCGCTTTGGATTCTCGCTGGGCTCGCATTGGCCTGTTCCACGCGGCTGGACACGATTCCGACGCTGGCGGTCTGTTCCGCGCTGTTTTTGCTGGGATTGATGTCGCAATACCTCTTCAGCGAAAAGGCGCTGGCTGGGTCGTGGTGGGCTTCTCTGCTTTACACCATCACGCCGAATTGGCAACTTTTCTGGCTGGCCGACGCTTTGGAAACGGGCAAGCACCTGTATTATTGGGGTTATGTGGGCAAGGCGTTTGGCTATGTCGTCTGTTACGTCGGCGCGCTGCTGGCGGTGGCGGTGATGTTATTTGAAGATCGCGAATTGAGCTAAGTCATGGAACAAAAGACACAAAAGAATGGCCTGATCAATCTGCTGGCACTTGTGCTGGTGGGTGCGGCCGGTTTCGCCATCGCCAAGTTTGGCAACACTTACGCCGGGCTGGTGGGCTCCGTTTTCCTCGGCCTCGGCGCGCTGGTCGCCGCGGTGAGCTGGTTCCAGATGCGTTTGGAACAGCGCGAATATTTGGAGAAGCTCGAGTTTGAAGAACTGACCAAGTCCGCTTCCAGCTCTGCCTTGTTCAATGCGTCTGAAACCGAAGTCTTTCCCGCGCAACGCTCTCGCGAGCAGTTTGACCGCTTTATCGTCCCGGTCATCACGGTCATTTTGTGCGCCCTCCAAGGCGTCGGCGGCATTCTGCTTTGGCGCTGGTTGAGCAAGGCTTTTCCGCGAGGCATCAATGAACCGACGGTTCCAATGGCGTTGTTCGCGGTGTTCGCTTTGATCCTGTTCATGCTGGGCAAATACTCCACGAGCGTCGCGCGATTGGAGAAGGTTCGCCTGTTGCGTCCGGCGGCGAGTTACCTGTTGCTGTGCGCCTATATCTGTTTCGTCGTGGCGGCGGCCGTTGCCTTTGTGCTGCTGGATTTTCCGGCGGCGGATTTATACGTGGCGCGAGCGCTGGCGGTGTTGCTGTTGCTCACCGGCTTTGAAACGCTCATCAATCTCGTCCTCGAGCTTTACCGTCCGCGCGTCAAGGGCAAGGTCGCGCAGCCGATGTATGAGAGCCGCCTCGTCAGTCTGCTCGGCCAGCCGGAAGGCTTGATCATCACGGCCAAGCAAACGCTCAATTACCAATTCGGCTTCGATGTCTCGGAGACGTGGGGTTTCCGCCTTGTCGAGCAATGGCTGTGGAAACTGATTCTGGCGCAGGTGATCATTTTGCTGCTCTCGACTTGCGTGGTGTTCATTGATACCGGCACACAAGGCGTCCTCGAACGCAATGGCAAAGCGGTGCGCATCCTCACTCCGGGTGCTTCGCTCAAACTGCCGTGGCCGGTTGACCGCGTTTATCGTTTTGCCACCGAGCAGATCCAGACCATCAACATTGGTTTCACGCCGGATGAATCGCCCGTTGCTGGCAACACCGTTCTTTGGACCGTTCCGCATTCCAAAGAAGAAAATTTCCTCGTGGCCAATCGCGAAATTTCCCACGTGACCGAAACCAATAATTCTCCGTCTGATAATCGCCCGCCGCCAGTGAGCCTTTTGACGGTCAGCATTCCGGTGCAATTCCAGATCACGAATCTGACGGCGTGGGTGTATAACAACGAAGACCCCATCAGCCTGCTCTCCGATGTCGCCACGCGCGAAGTGGTGCGTTATTTCGTGAGCGTTGACCTCGAGGAAGTCATGTCCCGCGGACGCTGGAATGCCGCGCAAATACTTCGCGACCGCATTCAGGCCGCGGTGGATCAGCATCAGATGGGCGCGAGCATCGTGTTCGTCGGCGTGCAGGACATTCATCCGCCGCAAAAAGTGGCGGCGGATTATGAAAAAGTCGTCGCCGCGATTCACACCAAGGAAGCTGACATTTTGACCGCTCGCGCCTACGCCATTGCGGCCACCAACATGGCGGACGCTCGGGCATTTCAAATTGTTTCGGAAGCCAATTCCGAATCGCAACGTCTCAAAGTTGAAACGCTCGCCAACGCCGCGTTGTTCACCAATCAGATTCCCGCGTATTTTGCCTCGCCGTCGGTTTATGTCGAGCGCGCTTATCTCGAAGCGTTCAGCCGTTCCATCACGAACGCGCGCTCTTACGTTTTGCTCGCCACCAATACCCAGGACGTGATCATCCTCAATCTCGAGGACAAAATCCGTGCGGACCTCGTGGACAAAGCCACCGTGCCGCCGCCTAAAGCGCCGCCCAAATAATTTAACGCCAGATATGAAACGAAATCCCCTTACCCTAGTCATCGCCGGCTTTTTGCTGATCGTATTTATCGCGCTCCTGTTTTTCGGCCAGGTGCGCCAATCCACCGTGGTCGTGGTCACCACGTTCGGCAAGGCCACGCGCACGATTGACCAGCCCGGCTGGTACGCCAAATTGCCGTGGCCCATCCAGCAATCGTATGTGTTCGACCAGCGCGTGCAGAATTTCGAGGACGACAAATTCGACCAATCCCTCACGGCGGATAATTACAACCTGCTCTCGATGGTGTACGTCGGCTGGAAGATCAACAATGCCACCAACTTTTTCCCCAAGTTCGCCAACGGTTCCATCGCCGAGGCGGAGAAGCAGTTGAAGCCGCTGTTGCGCAGCGCGAAGAATTCGGTCGTTGGCGGGCATCCGCTCGCGGATTTCGTCTCGACGGATGAGAAGCAACTCAAGTTCGGCACTATCGAACAGGAAATCCTCAAGCGTGTGCAGGACCAGGTGAACCAGAAAAACTGGGGCATCGAGATTGAATTCCTCGGCATCAAGAAACTCGGTTTCCCGGATTCGGTCACGCAGGCAGTTTTCAAGCGCATGACTTCCGAGCGCGCGGTGCTGAGCAGCGCGACCCAGGCTGAAGGCGAATCCGAGGCCTCGAAGATCCGGACCGCCGCCGACAGTAAGAGCACGGAAATCGTGAACAGCGCCAGCGCGGCCGCGACACATATCAAAGCCGAAGGTCAGGCCGAAGCTGCAAAATCCTTTGCCGTCTTCGAGGAAAATCCCCAACTCGCGAATTTTCTGTTGAGCCTCGACGCCATGGAACTCGCGTTGAAAGACCGCACGACGCTGATCTTCGACCAGCACAGCGAGCCCTTCAATTTGTTCCAGGGCTATTCCACAAATCTGCTTAACCCGGTGAAAAAATAGTGGCATGAGCGACCAACACGACCATCCACACGATCACGATCACGAGCATGATCATGACCACGGTCACGATCACGGCCATGAACATCATCATGAGCATGCGCATCCCGCGCCCGCCGCGCCCGAAATGGCGCCGCAGGAGGACAGCAGTTCACGCGCGTTGGCGGAGGCTTTGGGCAGCAGTTTCGGCATAGTCAAATGGGTGATGGGCATCCTGTTCCTTTTGTTTCTCGGCTCCGGCGTTTTCCGTGTGCAGCAAGGCCAGCGCGCCGTGTTGCTGCGTTTCGGCAAGCCAGTCGGCTTGGGTAACCAGGCCTTGATCGGCCCCGGAATACATTGGGGCTGGCCGTATCCGATTGATGAAGTCGTAAAGATTCATTACGCGCAGTTGCAGACGGTGAAATCCGATGTCGGCTGGTATAACACCACGCCCGAAAAGGAAGCGCTCGACCAGGAAGACTATGCCGGTCCTTCGCTCAACCCCGCCGTGGATGGTTACGCCATCACCGGCGATGGCAATATCATCCACACCCGCGCCGTGCTGACTTACCAGATCGAAGACCCGGTCCGTTACGAATTTGAATTTACGAGCGCCTCGAACGCCGTCCGGGATGCCCTTGATAATGCCCTTCTCTTCGCCGCCGCGCGTTTTCGCGTGGATGATGTCCTTACGCGCGACATCACCCGCTTCCAGGATGTCGTGACCGCGCGCGTGACCGACCTGGTGCAACGCGAAAATCTGGGCGTGGTCATCCAGAGTTGCCAGGTAGAGAGCCGTCCGCCGCGTTATCTCAAACCCGCCTTCGACAGTGTGCTCACCGCGCTGGCTGAGCGCGACAAAGCAATCCACGAAGCCGAGAGTTATCAGAACCAGACTTTGTATCGCGCCGCCGCGACCGCCGCCGGCGTGACCAACACCGCCGAAGCCGACCGCGTGCAACTCGTCGAATCTGTGAAGGCCGAAGCCCAACGCTTCACCGATTTGCTCCCGCGTTACAACGCCAATCCCGCCGTGTTCGCGAACATCCTTTTGCTCGATAAAATCGGCCGCGTGCTGACGAACGTCGAGGACAAGATCTATCTGCCGGAGCGGGCCGATGGCAAAACCCGCGAACTTCGGTTACAGTTGAGCCGTGAACCGTTAAAACCCGTGGGCACGCCATAAAAAATAAATTGTCGTATGCAAGTCACTTCACTTTTAGAGCCCGAACACAAGCACGACCATAATCATGAGCATGAAGACCCGCTGAATTGCGCGTCCTGCGGCCATGACCATGAGCACACTCCGATTCGCCTGGTGCAAACGATCATCGGCGTGGTGTTCGTCCTGAACGCATTCGTCGTGGACTGGGCGTTTGAAGGCGCGCATACCGCCGCCAGCGCGAGCGCGATGATTGGCGCTATTATTCTCGGCTATCCCATCGTCTGGACTTCGGTCAAGGACTTGATGCGCGGCGCGCTGACCATCAATGAACTCGTGGGAATCGCCGTTCTCGCGGCGTTTGCTTCCGGCGATTACAAGACTGCTGGTGTCGTCGCGTTCTTCATGTTGACCGGCGAAATCATCGAAACCCGCACCGCCGAAGGCGCGCGCCAATCCATTGAATCGCTCATCAAACTCACGCCAACCAAGGCTCGCCGCATCACTGCCAACGGCGAAGAGGAAGTCGCCGCGAAAGACCTCGCGATCGGCGACGTCATCCGCGTTCGTCCTGGCGACAATGTTGCTGCCGACGGCGTCATCCTCAGCGGCCAGGGTTCGTTCAACCAGGCGAACATCACCGGTGAATCGTTGCCTGTGGACAAAAAGCCCGGCGACGAAGCGTATGCCGGCACGCAGAATCTGACCGGCGTTTTGGAAATCCGCGTGAGCCGCGCCGGCCAGGACACCACGCTCGGCAAAGTGCGCGAACTGATTTTGGCCGCGGAAAAAACCAAGCTGCCCATCATGCGCATCATTGATCAATACATGGGCTTTTACACGCCACTCGTGTTGGTCATCGGCGCTTTGGTGTGGGCGTTCACGCATGACTTGAACCGCGTCATCGCCGTACTCGTCGTTTCGTGCCCGTGCGCGTTCATTCTTGCGACGCCGACTGCGATGGTCGCCGCGCTTTCCGCCGCCGCGCGTCTCGGCATCCTGATCAAGAACGTCAGCGACATCGAACTCGCCGCGAAGATCAATGCGTTCGTGTTCGATAAAACCGGCACGCTCACCACCGGCAAGCTGGCCGTCAGCCGCCTCGCTCCGATTGGCGATACCGCGCCCGCTGAACTCCTGCGCGTCGCCGCGTCCGCCGAAAAATATAGTAACCATCCGACCGCCCGTGCACTCGCGACGTTGTCCGAGGAAGCCGGCGTTCCGCTTTCCGAGCCGAAAAACTTTTCTGAAACCGCTGGTCGTGGCATCAAGGCCGATGTGGATGGCAAAGTGGTTCTCGTTGGCCGCGCGCAATGGCTCAAGGACAATGGCGTCACCGAAAATTTTCTCAAGGCCGTTGACCTCAATGAAACCGAGGGCTTCAGTCTTCTGTTTATCGCCCGCGATGGCAAGTGCATCGGCTGGGTGGGCTTGCAGGACCAGACTCGCGAGGAAGCGCAAGCCTCGCTCGCCGAGCTTAAGCAAAACGGCGTGCGCCGCATCGCCATGATTTCCGGCGACCGCCAGCCGGTGGCCGCGCGCGTGGCCCGGGAAATCGGCTGCGAAGAAGTCGTGGGCGATTGCCTGCCGCAAAACAAAGTTGAATTCGTCCGCGCGATGAAGCTCAAGGGTTATCGCGTCGCGGTCATTGGCGACGGCGTGAACGACGCCCCGGCACTCGCGGCGGGCGACATCGGCATCGCGATGGGCGCCGCCGGCAGCGAAGTGGCGATCCACAGCGCGACGATTGCGCTGATGAATAACGATCTGCGCCGTCTGCCGTTTCTCGTGAAGCTCTCGCGCAGCACGCGCAGCGTCATCAACCAGAATTTTCTGTTCGGCGTCGTCTTCATCATCTGCGGTTTGTCGCTTGCGGCGTTTGGCATCGTCGGCCCAATCGTGGCGGCGATCATGCACAACGTCGGTTCGTTGATGGTCGTCTTCAACAGCGCACGGCTCGTCCGTAAGGGTGAAGAACTCGAGCATTATCAACCCGCGGCGATTGAACCGCCCTCGCGTCCCGCAGGAAAACCCTCCGCGCCCACACCGCAGTTGGCGGCGAAGCCGGCCTAACAGAATCAGATAAATGAGTGGGACCGAAATCATTGAAGAAATCAGGAAGCTTAGCTCCGAGGAGCGAAAGCAGGTCGTTGCATATGTGAATGAAATTCAAAAATCAGATGCGCTCGATTCGGACGAAGACATCACGCCAGAATTTAAGCGCGTCGTGGATGAAGTGTTTACAACTAATGCCGAGCTGTTTCGAAAATTGGCACAATGACTCAAGGTGATCCGAGCTTTTTAACTCTGAGACGTGTTTTGTATGTGCATGATCAATCGCTTGCCAGAGAGGGTGGTATTGCGGGTATTGGGAATCCGGATGGGATTGAGTCCGCATTGGGCGCCGTTAAGAATATGTATCTATACGAGAAAGCCGACGTTTTTGCAATAGCCGCGGCGTATGCGTTTCATATCGCAGAAGCACAAGCATTTCTTGATGGCAATAAACGGACAGGTGCTGCTTCTGCCATCGTCTTTTTGAGATTAAATGGCATTAAAATTCCGGAAGATGACGGCTCAATTTTTAAAGCGATGATAGGCTTGGCAAACAAACAATTGGATAAGGCGGGATTAGCCGTAATCTTGAGAAAACTGGCCGGGAAAACCGATTAAACTTTGTTACCAATGAGCACCACTGACGTTCTTTCCGCCACCAGCGCCACCCGCCCCGCGCCTTCTTCCGAAGTGGTCATCGCCGTGCGCGGGCTCACCAAGGTCTTCAAGGATTTCTGGGGCCGGCCCAAGGCGCGCGCGGTGGACAATGTGAATTTTGAAGTGCGCCGTGGTGAGGTGTTCGGTTTGCTCGGGCCGAACGGTTCCGGCAAATCCACCACCGTCAAGATGCTCCTCGGCCTGCTCTATCCGACCAAGGGCCATATCGAAGTCTTCGGCCATTCGCCGCGCCACGTCGCGACAAAATCGCGCATCGGTTATCTGCCCGAGGAATCGTATCTCTATCGCTATCTCAATTCGCATGAGACGCTGGATTTTTTCGGCAATCTCTTTCGCCTGCCCGGCGGCGAGCGCGACAAGCGGGCCGAGCAATTACTTGAAATGGTCGGCTTGAGCCAGACTCGCACGCGCGCGGTCGGTGAATTTTCCAAGGGCATGCAGCGCCGCATCGGTTTGGCGCAAGCGCTCATCAACGACCCCGACCTTGTCATTCTCGACGAACCCACCGCCGGTCTCGACCCTATCGGCTGCCGCGAAGTGAAGGACTTGATCCTCGCCCTCGCGCGCCGCGGCAAGACGGTGATTCTCAGCAGCCATTTGCTTTCCGACGTCGAGGATGTTTGCGATCGCGTGGTGATTTATTACGGCGGAAAGATCCAGGCGATGGGCACGCTCAAGGAACTTCTCGCCACGCCTGACGTCGTGCGCATCACCACGCCGGTGCTCGCCCGCGAAACAATGGAACGCGCGCTGGAAATCATCCGCCGCGATATTGACGGTGATAAAATCCGCATAGACAACCCCACGCAGAACCTCGAAAGCTATTTTCTGGATGTCGTGCAAAAAGCGCGCGCCGCCGCGGAACAGACCTCAGGCGCGACCTCTGGACATCGCGTCGCTGAATATCTCCGCGGCGAAGGCGAAGCCAAGCCCGGCACCGACCGTGTCCTCGAACGTCTCACCGCACCACAGGCCAAGCCCGTGGTCGTGGAAACTTCCGCGACTCAACCCGCCGAGACGGTGGACAGCAAAAAACTTGCGGCCCTTACGCGCCACGAACCGGAAATACCCGCGCCAAATCCAACTGCAACTCCGGCCGCCCCTGCGGCAGCCGAACCGAAGGCCGACCTCAGCAAGGCCAACGAAAAACTTTCATCGCTGCTCGGCAAACCGAAGCAATAGCTTCGCCCCCGAACCCAGCGCGCGGATTTCATCATGCAACAAATTTCAGCCATTGTCGGATTGACCTGGAAAGCGGCGTTTCGCTATCGCCTCTTTTGGGTCATCGCGGCCTTGCTGCTCGCGGCGGTCATTGGCCTGCCGATCCTGATCAAAGACGACGGCACCGCCGAAGGTTTTGCGCAAATTCTGATTACCTACACGCTCGGCGCAGTTACGGGCCTGCTTGGCTTGTGCACACTTTGGCTCGCCTGCGGCACGCTCGCGCGCGATGTCGAGGAATGCCAGATCCAGATGATCGCGGTGAAGCCCATCGCACGCTGGCAAATCTGGCTGGGCAAATGGCTCGGGTTGGTTTCGCTGAATGCGTTGTTGCTCGGCATCGCCGGCTTGAGCATTTATGGTTTGCTCGAATACCGCGCCCAACGCCTGCCGGCGGTTGAACGTGACAAATTACAAAACGAAGTGCTCGTCGCCCGCGCGTCGGTGAAGGAAGAAAATCTTGATGCTTATATCGAACAAGCGACCGATCGTGAATTCAAGGCGCGCCAGGAAAAAGGCAAACTCGCGGACGTGGACCCGACGGAGATGCGCAAGCAAATCGAACAGCAAGTGCGCGCGGGCATCCAAATTGTTCCGCCCGATGGCATCCGCCCCTGGGTCATCAAGCTCGGCAGCGCCAAGGACCGCTTAAAAGATCAGCCGCTTTTTCTGCGGGTGAAATTCAACACGTCACAGAACACCACGATACCGACGACCCTTGATACCGCCTGGCAAGTTGGCACGCCCAAGAAAACCGCCATCTGGCAGGACATGTTGAGCCTTTCGCCCGACTCGTTTCACGAATTCCGCATTGATCCCAATTTGTTCGATGACCAGGGCAACCTCGTCATCCTCTTTCGCAATCCCAACAACATGGCGATCTTGTTCCCGCTCGCGGACGGCATGGAAGTTTTGTATCGCGAAGGCAGCTTCGGAATGAATTTCATTCGTGGGCTGGCGATCATTCTTTGCTGGATGGCGTTGCTCGCGGCGCTGGGGCTTTCGGCGGCGAGTTTTCTTTCGTTTCCAGTTGCGGCATTTCTTTCGCTTGCGTTGCTGGGCATCACGCTTTCGAGCGGGACATTATCCAACGTAGTCTCGGATGGCACGATCATGGGTTACAACGAGGAGAAAGGCACCAAGGGTCATTCGGCCCTCGACAACGTGGCGATTCCCGCCTTTCGCGGCATGCTCGATGTCATCAATCTGGTGCAGGGATTTTCGCCGATAGATTCGCTCACCGCCGGGCGGCTGATCACGTGGCAGGAAATGGGGTTGGCACTCGCGCAAATCGTTTTGCTCCTGGGCGGATTGCTTGCGGTCATTGGCATCTTCATCTTCAACCGCCGCGAGTTGGCCACGGCGCAAGGGACGCAATAGCATGCCGCCCAAACTTCTCAAAACGGTATTGACCATCGTGGTCGTCGTATTGATGGTGGGCGTGTCCTTCGTCCAGCGCGAACTTGTGCGCGAGCGCGATGAACTCGGCATTTCGCGTTACACCGAATTGAAAGGCGCGCCGCCGGTGTTGCAATTAACCACCGTGGCGCTGGGCGGTTTTCGCGGATTGATTTCCAATATCCTGTGGATGCGCGCGAGCGACTTGCAGGAGAACGATAAATTTTTCGAGATGGTGCAGTTGGCCGATTGGATCACGAAACTTGAGCCGCATTTCACACAGGTCTGGCTCGTGCAATCGTGGAACATGGCCTACAACATTTCCGTCAAGTTCAAGGACCCCGAGGACCGCTGGCGCTGGGTGCAACGCGGCATCGAACTGCTGCGCGACCAGGGTTTGGTCTATAACCCCGATGACGTCCTCATGTATCGCGAACTCGCCTGGTTTTTCCAGCATAAGATGGGACAAAATCTGGACGACGCGAACATGTATTACAAGCAGATGTGGCTGAAGGAAATGTCCACCGTCCTCGGCATGGACAAGCCGGATTGGGACGCGCTTATTCATCCTAAAACCGAGGACGAAAAAAAGCGCGCCACCTTACTGCGTGAAAAATACAAGATGGACCCCGTCTTCATGAAGGAAGTGGATGATCGTTACGGTCCGCTGGAATGGCGACTGCCCGAGACGAGCGCGATTTATTGGGCCGCGCTTGGCTTGCGCGCCGCGAAAAATGACCAGCAGCGCATTGATCCCAACGACCTCATCACCTTGCGCCGCGTCATTTATCAATCCATGCAACTCGCTTTCCAGCGCGGCCGGCTCATCGTGGACAATGCCGACCGGCAGTTTGACTTCGGCCCCAATCTCTCGAACATTCCCAACGCCAATAATGTTTATCTCGAGGCGATGACTGACGATGAAAAAAATCGCGACCACATCGCGACGGCGCATCGCAATTTTTTGCGCGACGCCGTGTTTCTGCTCTATACCTACAACCGCCAGGCCGATGCCCAGACGTGGTTCAATTACATGGCCACCAATTATCCCGACAAGCCGCTGCTCGACGGCAAACCGAACACGCTGCCCAAGAACATGGACCTGGATAGCTACGCGATGGGCCGCATCCAGGAGGAATTGAATGACCCGGGCCGTGACAAGGCGGAGGGGCTTATTGAAGGGTTCGAGCGTCAGGCGTACGAGAGCCTTGCCGTTGGTGATGACGACCGTTATATCGGCATGGATAGCCTGGCCAAAAAACTTTGGAATTTCTACGAAAGCAAAGTCGGCGTGAACGAAGCGAGCAGGGAGCGAGTCGGCTTGAAATCTGTCGCGGAAATCAAACAACGCGTTTTGGACCGGTTGCTCGACGGCGAAATGTCTCCGCAACTGACCGCACAACTCCGCACCCGCCTCGGCCTGCCCGCCGCGACCGCGCCTGGGAGTTCGACAAACTCAATTCCCTCATTGCCCGTTTCAACGAACACGCCGCCCGCCACAAACGCAGTCGCGCAGTAATCCGGATATTGATATTCGGGATGTTAATGTGCTTGAACGTCTCTCTGGATCAAAAAACGCATTGGAATCCAGCGCCTTAACAACATAAAATTATTATGCAAAATGCAGAGGATGTTAGGTGGATGTGGGGTGGTATAGTTTTTACCATAATGGGCCTCATCGTCTTCCTGTTCTTGGACCGATATCTCAAGAAAGACGGACGAAGGGCAAGAATGAAAGCGTGGGTTAGATCTGATGCTCGCTATGCTAAAATCATACGTGGCGCCATGCGAATATTGGTTTTTTTAACCATGGCTGGGATATTGATTGATATTCTGCACCTCTTTGGAAAATAGGACGTAATCACAAAAAGGGGTCAGGGATGAATATTGGTGCGTTAGGTTTGACCTTGTGAGCTTGCCTAACTACAGCGTGAACTGTCCACGATACCGGCGCTAAGCTCAATCCACGCACATCTCGCGCAATTTTTTTTCTGCCTGCACGCGTAATTGTTCCCGACCGGTTTCGGACGTTTCCCGCGGCACGGGAATGGGTTCTCCGTAAATCATTTCGCACTTGGAAAATGGCAGCGGAATTTGAAAACGGTCCCAGCTTTTCACGCTGATTTTCCAATTCACGTTAATGGCCACCGGCACAATCGCCCTGCCGGTCAGTTGCGCCAGCGCCACGATGCCTTCCTGCATGACATACTTCGGCCCGCGCGGTCCGTCGGGCGTGATGGCGATGTCGTAATCGCGTTTCGCCCACGTGGTCAGTTCGCGCAACGCTTGTGGCCCGCGGCGGCTCGTCGAACCGCGCACCGGACGCACGCCGAATTTTTCAATCACTGCCATCAGCATTCCGCCATCGCGGCTCGCGCTCATGATCGCCACCAGCCCCGCGCCCGCGGAATATTTTTTGATGAACCACACATACGCGGGCATGCAGAGCGCGAGCCGGTTGTGCCAGATGCAATAAATCGCCGGGCCGCGAAAGGTTCCGTCCCTCAATCCGGTGCGATCCACGAAACGCACCCGCATCGTCGCGGCGATCACGCGAATAAAAATATAGATGAGCCACGCGGCCAGGCGTTGATGCCACTTGGGCATTTCCGGCACGACGATTTGCGATGATCTTTTGGCCCGCGCCGGCATCACGCGCCTTTCTTCAAACTCGCGCGCACCAGCGCTTCCACTGCCGCCTGCGGCCCGAGCACGGCCAGCGCGGCGCGGACAGAATCGTGCGCCTCGACCTGCTTGAAACCCAAGGCCATCAAGGCCAGCACGGCATCGTTCACTTTCTGGTCTTCGGCGGACAAGGCGCGTTGCGCGCTCATGGCTTCCCACGCACCCACCGCGCCGATTTTGTCTTTCAATTCCACCACGATGCGTTCCGCAGTTTTTTTGCCGACGCCAGAAATTTGTGAGAGCGATTTTACGTCGCCGTTCGCCACCGCGCCGCGCAACGCCGTCACATTCATCCCGCTCAAGACATTCAACGCGATCTTCGGCCCGATGCCGCTCACGGTATGAATCAGCAAGCGAAACATCTCGCGTTCGGCGGCCGTCACGAAACCGTAGAGCACATGCGCATCATCGCGAATCGCGAGGTGCGTCAGCAATTTCACGTCGGCGCCCGGCAGCGGCAGCCGGTCGAATGACGACAGCGGAATCAATACTTCGTAACCCACGCCGTTCACGTCCACCGTCACTTGGGTGGGGACTGCTTCGACCAATTTTCCGTGCAAAAAATTTATCATCTCCTGCTAAAGTTATATTCGTTTCGGCGGATTGATCGCGTAGCGGCCCGTTTCCTGACTGTGGGCCAAGGCCAAGGCCAGCGCGTCCGCGGCGTCCGGGGCGGGCAACTCCGGCAGGCGCAACATTCGCTGCACCATTTTCGCCACTGCTAATTTTTGCGCCGCGCCGTAACCCACGATGGCTTGTTTCACTTTGCGCGGCGCGAGTTCATAAATTTCCAGCCCGCCTTCCGCGAGCGTCGTCAACGCCGCTCCGCGCGCTTCGCCCATGATCAGCGCGGTCTGCAAATTCTGCGCGAAGAAAAGGCCTTCCACCACGCACACCGTTGGCTGATGTTTGCGAATCACGTCCCGCAAAATTTGCGCGATCTTTACAAGGCAACGCGAATGTTCCCACGCGGACGGACAGGTGATGGTTCCTTGCGCGAGTGCGTGCGGATAGGGTGTGCCCAATCGAATCACGCCGTAGCCGGTTCCCCGCAAGGACGGATCCACGCCCATGATAATCTGGTGTGGGCTTCCGGTTCGCCGCAATTCCGGGTCAGGCTCCGCGGCAGAAGATTTCGCGCGTCCGCTCACGCGATCTTTCATTTGCTTGAATTGCTGGAGGCTGATACCCACCGCGTCATCATGGCAAAGGAAGCGTTCCGGCAAAAGAGAAATGAATATTAGCGCAAAAGATGCCTCCTTGCGGACCGCGGGTCTATGACCCGCAGCAATAGCCATAAGGTCAAGCCGCTCCCGGCTCAACCTGTCGTCTATAACCAAGACCTCGTATTCTCAAACCGTCGCAAAATCTCCAGCGGCAATCTTCATTGTGAATTGCTGCGGGTCATAGACCCGCGGTCCGGACGGAAAGTGTATCCGCCAATTTTCAGGCTTATCTTTTTCCCGAGCCTGAGGAACTTGAGGAACTCGAACTTGCTGAGTGCGATGACGCAGCCGGCGCGGGTGCCGCTTGCGATATATGTTCCACCGCGGCGGCTTGCATCGAGTGAGCCATTTCCGCGCGGGCATCAACGACTGGACGCGCTTCGCTGCGGGACTCCACTCGCGCCGGTTCGCTACCGCCGCGCGCTTCATGCTGGTATCCGCCATACGCTGGTTGAGCGGCTTGGGCAGTTGGCGCAACTGATGGCGTTGTTTGCGCGGCTTGCCCGTTCCCATAGCGCGCGCCCGCTTCATTCAAATTATGCTGCACGTTCGCATTCAACTGTTGTCCCACGGTGTAATGCCCCGGCATCACATAGACCGAAGAATTCTGCGAGGGGTTCGGCGCGGCTGAAGTTTCACCACGCGGGCGCTCATAATTATTGTTGCGGCCAAAATTAAATCCCGCTGGCGAGCGGACGGGTTCGGCGGCGGCAGTGCCCGCGTAATAATTTCCCGGAGCTGTGGGCGTGACGGCAACCTGCGGCGGTTCCGGCGCGGCGGGAGCGTCCACATGCGTTAATCTCATGTTCGGCAACGGCGCGGAATTGCGCTGCCCGATCACCACGAGCGAACCCGCCGGATAATTTTCCCGCGCCGGGTGCTGGCCCATGATCACTCCCGGCGAGGCGGCGGTTTTCGCATTCAAAATCATATTCGGCACCGGCGCTTCCGAATGCGGCTGAACCGCCGAACTTCTCGTGGCTGCGCCATTTCCATTCACGCGATGCGCCGACGGCGCGGGCAACTGCGAGCGGTAAATCACGAACGACTCGCCGTGTTTTGCGATGCGGTCCGGCTGCGGCGCGTGTCCGTCCTGGCGCGGCACTTCGTGGATTTGCGCCTGGCGAATTTCCGTGCCGGACGCCGCTGAAACTTCGCGCGGGTCAATGGTTTGATTCACCACATGATGATTTTCCACGGTGAAATGGTTCACAACCGTCGAATGGCTGTGGATCTCCTGCGCCTCCTGGCCCGACAGTGCGTAACGCGCCGGCGTGTAATCGCTCATGCGCGCGGTGGGGATGAAGGTGTATTGCCGGCCGCGCAAACCGAAATCGAAATTCGCCGCCACCGCGTGTCCGCCAAAGGAGAAGCCCACTCCCGGCTTGAACTTCGCCGTGGGAGGCAGGGGCGCCCAACCGCAATAATTCAACTCATGACGCCAGCTCACCCACGCCGGACTCCAAACGCGGTTCGGTTCCCACACCCAGCCGCGATGCGCGTCCTGGAACCAGCGGCCATAAT
Source organism: Verrucomicrobiia bacterium (assembly GCA_036268055.1). Classification (NCBI taxonomy): domain Bacteria; kingdom Pseudomonadati; phylum Verrucomicrobiota; class Verrucomicrobiia; species Verrucomicrobiia bacterium. The sequence continues at coordinate 57,515 of DATAUW010000036.1, forward strand.
GAAACGCCGCCCAGCCCCACGAATAATCCGACTGCCAATACCAGCCGCAATCGCTGTAAACCCACCGGCCACGATCGCAATACGGACGCCAATCGGGATTCGACAAGCAAACCGTGGGCTGCCAGCAAAGGCCCACGCCACTCACAAAAGCCCAGCCGCCGTACGGCGCGAGTGAATTGTAAAAATAATCGGAATCGTCCGTGACGGTGTCGCTGGTATCCACGTCCGGAGGATTGGTGGCAATCACCGTGTCCACTTCAGGGGGGAGTGTGTTCGCGAGGTCGGTCGGCGCGGGGGACGGATATGTGGGAACGGGTTGTTGCGGTTGGGGCGCGAGCAGGCTCGCCGTCGCGGCGGCGGAGGTGGCGTCAATCGCGGAGTCGCGCTGGATCATCGCCTTCACCACCGCGCCCGACACACCGAGGTCGTTGAGATAAATGATTTGATCGGAGCCAAGATTGAACTTGCTCGCGACGGTGGCCACGTAGGCGAGCATGACGTCTTCGGCCACTCCCGATTGCGCGAGATGCACGATTTCCGCCGCGGCTTTGGAGAGTTTCACTTCGGGCGGTGCGGGTTGTTGTTCGTTGAGCGAAAGACTTGGCGGCGTCAGATCGGCGGTTGGTGAATTGACCTCGGTGCTTGCGCTGGGCGCCGGTGTTGCGGAAATGTCCGGCACTGCGTTCGTCGCCGCTGGAATCGCGGCGGTATCTGCGTTGGTTATCCGCCCCGCCGCCAGCGTCAATCCGATCAGGATTGCCGCCAGCGCCCCACCCCTTAGCATGCTCATACGCATAAACTCGCCTTTCGCGTTCCGTCACTTGCCATCATTATTAATGATACCACAACCGCCAAATCAGTTACCTCCAAAATCACCAGGCAGGTGCGTGTGACTTATAATACTCAGACTCACGCGCTGGGGCCGCTATTCATCATCCAGCCATCCCGCCATAACCCTTCGCAACTAGCAACTTACACACTTCAACCTCGCAACTAACCGGCGCGAAGGCAGAACGGCGCGGCGGCGGCGAAAGAAATATTTTACGAGACGGTGGCTCGCAGCCAAAGAGGACTGATGGGAATAGAGACGCTCGGCTCGCGAAAAAAATCAGTTCTTCGTGGCGTGCGCTGCGGCGGGTTGTACTTCCTTCGATGATTTACCGGGTGAGATGATCATTTTGGCGGGCGCAGTTCCGGGAAGCGGTTGCAATTCTGCGACGGGGTCCGAATCGCCCATTCCGTCCATCATACTCGAGCACGAGGCGCAAACATTCGGATTCCGCGAAAGGGCGTTTCCCCCGCGCGGCATGGGCTCGGAACAACAGATGCAGATTGCCATGTTCAAGCGTGATGAGAATCTCTCAACGAAGTTTTTAATCAAGTAAAACTTATTAACACGAAATTCGCATGATTGTAAATTCGTTGTAACACTGGGACTTTGTTCCTTATGTCTTCTAATTATCACGTGTCATCATGATATTCGTATCAGAAAAACTGTTGACCTCCTATATGACTTTCCGCACGCATTCGGGCCATTCGTAGCTGCCGGGCTTGAGGGTGAAACGCACATTTCGCGGGCCGTCAACCAAGGTGCTCACAACGCCGAGGGCCAGTTCCCGTTCAATCGCAAGCCGCCCCCATCCCAGGCGGCGCGCCAGGGCAGCGGCGGTTTCGCCGCCTTCGGCATACACGTTATCCACGGATGAAGCGGCAAGCACGCGTTCCGCGAGCCGCACTAAATTCTCCGCGAGCGAACGGGCGATGGCGATGTCCCGCACGAGCGGCAAACCGATTTTTAAAATGACGCGCCGTTCGTTTTTCAACGCGTGAATCGCGCCCGCAGCAATGGGTTCCATATCCGCCAAATCGAATGGTGCGCCGGCAATGAGTTTTTTGGGCAACGAAAATATCGTTGCGCCGGATTGCGCCGCCGCTTCGCAAAATAATCGTGATGATTCGCTGGTGCTGCCGCACACGAATAATTCCGCGCCTCGTTTTTCTTCGCGCGAACTTTCACAAGGTTCGACAGCTTTGCGCAATCCTTTCATCGCGAGCAATGCGCCGAAAAATTCCGCCGCGCCCGCCGGTAGAATGTTCTCGTTTACCTGCGATGCCCAGGCGCGCAGATCTTCCGCAGTTTCGGCTTCGCCGACGAGGATGCCGTTTTCTGTTAGTGGCTCACCGAGTTTGCGCATCTGTGCCGCGTCCAGGCTTAGGAGTTTATTTACGACGGACGAAGTTCGTGGATGGTGTGGGTCATGCGCAAATTCGGTTTCGTGCAATAATTTTCCGCGCACAAAATAATTTCCGCCGCGAATGATGCGGCCGAGCGAAGGATTCACGGGCACGAGTAGCGCGTGCGGCAAATTGAGTTCCGACATGATCGCCTGCACTTCGGCAGTCACCTGGCCGCGCAGCACGGAGTCCACTTTTTTATAAATCGACGCTGCGCCCGCATCGCGCAAAGTCCGCGCTGCGTTGCGCGCGCGGGCGGCGGATTCCGTGGGATCACATCCGCGCGAATGGGTATCCACGCAAACCAAATCGGCCGTGGCATCGCAACGTCCATTCAAGAGGATTTCCGCGCGCAGGCCGTGGCGCCAGCCGACGGCGGCCAGTTCCGCCGCGCCTGATAAATCGTCTGCGATCACGCCAATCATAGTCAAAGGAAGTTCAAATGATGGGAAGGCCGTGGATCGTCACGGCTACTTTTGTTCCCCGAGAAATAAAAAGCTCACACTTGCCGTTCACATCCTACCTGATAAAATACCTGTATGAGCTATAAAACGGTTGAAGTCGAACTTGAAAACGGCACCGTGCGGCCTTCTGGCGCGGAGATACTGCCATCCAAAGCTCATGCCTTATTGACTTTACTTGACGAAACGACGCCGGGTCCGGCGGCAACCTGCAGTCAGTTGGCTGATCGCTGGAATGCATTGGCAAAGCTTCCTTCAGACGAAGCCAAAGCGTTCGCGAATGATATTGAAAAGTGTCGGTTGGTATTTGGTGACCCCATCAGGAATTGAACCTGAATCTCAAGTTTAGGAAACTCGAGCTCTATCCATTTGAGCTATGGGGCCAGCCGAACGGCAGCATCTTAGCGGTTTTTCTAAAAATGACAAGCGCATGCCGCAAAACGCCAACTGCGCGCGTTACCACGCCACGGGGACGGTCAGTTTTTTTCCGAAGCGGTTGTGGTAATGCAGTTGCTTGTGGTTCGCGCCGTGTTCGTGGACAAGCTTGGTGAGCTTTACGTCGTAGCAGCAGTATTCGGCGATTTCCAATAGCTTGCCTTGCTTGAACCATTGGATGGCTTGCAGGCCCTCGGCGGTTTTTTCGACGCCGAAGGTGGCGGTTGCGATGGAGTCGAGGGAGAGGCGGTGTTGCAGGGTGTTTTGCAGTTCGACAAGCATGTCGAGCGTGGGAAGCTGGCGCAAATCCATCGAGGTATAGGCGTGCAGCACTTCGTAGTCAAAGCGGAGATGATTGAAACCCACGACGAGGTCGGCGCGCTGCAACTCGACGAGCAGATCGTCCACGTGTTGCTCGCCGTAAATTTTGTAATCACCGCGCGTGGTGCTGTAGGTCACGCCGATGCTCATTTTCATCAGGCCGATTTTGTCCCAGCCGCCCACTTCATCGGCGGATTTTTGCGTTTCGAGATCAAAATAAACAATGTTCTTCATGCGGCATGGATGACCACTTGTTATATAACTCCACAAGCTGCGCGTAAGTCAATTCGCGCTTTTGCGGAGGTCGAATCGAGGCGCATCATCCGGGCGGATCGCGGGTCTGCGACCTGCAGCAAGGTACATGAGGTCAAACCGCTTGCGGCTCAGCTTTTCGTTCCACATTCAAAATACAAAAGCATTATCGAAAACGATCGGCAAATCTCGATCGGCAATCTTTTCTAAAATTGCTGCGGGTCGCAGACCCGCGGTCCGGGGGAGGGAAAATTTTCAAATTTTGTTGGCTAAATTTGCTTTGTAAAAACCCCTTTGACCGCATGGCGCAATGAATTTAGGCTGCCTCGTGGACAAAGGGTCATTCAGCGCGATCAGCGCAGCGCGAGCCCGCGCCTTCATGGAGGCGCCGCTGCCTCGCTCGTACACGGATTATCTCGGGCATCGCCTCTTCCGGTTGTTGCTCACGGTCCAGGGGTTGCTGGCGTTTGCGCTCATCACGCTCGGGGTGATTTTGACGAAAATGAATGTCGCGCAAAGCGTGACGTTCCCGCTGATCTTTCGCGAGATGAAACGGTCGGGCATGGACTTGATTCCGTTGTTTTTGTTCATGTCGGCGGCGCTGGGTTTCGCGACGATTGGCCAGGCGGTCACGCTGCTTTCGCAATACGGCGCGACGTCTTATCTCGGCACGATCATGGTGGCGGTGGTGGTGCGCGAACTGGGCCCGCTTTTCACGGCGATGCTGGTGCTCTCGCGGTCGGGCACGGCCAATGTCATCGAACTCGGCACGGCACGTTCGCAAGGCGAAGTCGAGGCGCTCGAAGCGCTGGGCGTTGATCCGATTCATTATCTGGTGATGCCGCGCGTGATCGGCATGGCGCTCGGGGTTTTTGCGCTCTCGATTTATTTCATCATGGGCGCGTTGCTAACCGGTTATCTGTGGGCGTTTTTACAAAACGTCCCGCTGCAACCGGGAGAATATTTCCGCCAGCTTAGCGCGGCGCTGACGAGCCTGGATTTTGCGATTCTCGCGGTGAAGTCCTCGGCGTTTGGCGTGAGCATTGCCGTCATCACGTGTTATCACGGGCTGTCGCGGCCGCTGCAACTGGAGGAAGTTTCCCGCGCGACCATCGGCGCGGTGGCGCAGTGCATCATCGCCTGCGTGGTCATTGACGTGATTTTCATTTTCGTTTACCGCACGCTCTAATGGAAAACCCACCCGCCAATTCCAGTTCGCCGGTCATCGAAATGAACGAGGTCGCGTTCGGCACGTTGCAGGACGTGGAACGCGTGGTGATGGAGAATGTGAATTGGAAAGTCGCGCCGGGCGAATATTGGGTGGTCGGAGGCATGCATGGCTCGGGCAAGCGCGATTTGATTTCATTGACCGCGGGACTGATGCCGCCTTTGCGCGGGACGTATCGTTTGTTTGGTTCTGAGATGCCGCTTTACGGCGACGAACAACTTGCCCAGCGTCTGCGCCTTGGGATGGTTTTTGATAACGGCAATCTGTTGCATCAACTCAACGTGCACGAAAATCTGGCGCTGCCGTTGCGGTATCATCGCGACCTGGGCTGGCAGGAAATCGAGGAACGCGTGAAGACGATGCTGGAGCTGGCGGAGTTGACGCCGTTTGAAAAAACGATGCCCGGCGCGCTGGATCATCATTGGCAGAAACGCGCCGGGCTGGCGCGAGCGCTGATGCTTGAGCCGGAGGTGCTGCTCGTGGACCATGCGTTGAGCGGCTTGGATTTTCGCCAGTCGAATTGGTTCCTGAAATTTTTCGACCAGCTTTCCGCCGGGCATGAGTTTTGCCAGAAACGCCCGATGACATTGATTGCGACCGCGGAGGATTTGCGGCCGTGGCGCAACCCGCATTGTCATTTCGCGTTTGTAAAAGAGAAACAGTTATTCACCGTGGGCCATCGCCCGCAGTTGACCTGTCATCCCGAACCGCTCGTGAAGGAACTGCTCGCGGAACCTTTCACTACTTGAATTTATGCCACTGCAAGACCTCACACCCCAACTTCGCACCCGCTTGAACCGCATGGAACGCGGTGTCGGCTGGTTCATTCTGATCGCGACGGTGCTGTTGATTTTTGGTTTCGGCTATTACATCTACAATGCCGCCAAGCAGCGCGGCTGGTTCAAGGCGAAGGCGCCGTTTTATACTTATGTGCAAAGTGGCGCGGGCATTGCCATCGGTGATCCGGTGTGGCTGATGGGATTTGACGCAGGGCGGATCACGAAGATCATTCCTGAAAGTCCGAAATGGGGCGAAGTGACTTCCAACAATGTGTATATCGAATTTGAAGTGGTCGAGCCAAACTTTGGTTATATCTGGACTGAAGGTTCGCACGTGGAATTCAATAGTTCGGGCTTCCTCGGCAAACGCGAATTGGACATCACCAAAGGTTCCAAGGGTCATGCCACTTATATTCGCCAGGCGTTGCGCGATGACTTGACCGCGACCGAGGCACAGGCGCTGCCGGATTTGAAAAATTGGAAGCTAGGTGAAGAAATCCTGGACGGGACGAATTTGGTCAGCTCGCCGTGGCAGACGCTGACGCCGGAATTGCTCACCAAGGCGGAGGCGGTGCTGGGAACCAAACATATTCATATCATTGATACGAATAGCATTTCCCGGCATATCACGGCGGTTTGGAATCCCAGCAAGCATTACTACGAACATTTTCATCATACGAATATCTATGGCCTGGAACGCAACGAACAGATTGCGTTGAACGATCGTTTGCAGACCATGGTTGCCCAAATCCAGGCGGCGATGCCAAGCTTTTTGCAGATCACCAATCAGCTCGGCATCGTGCTTTCCAACGCGACGCGGCTCACGGCGAACCTCACCGACATTTCCGGCAATGCGCGGCCGATTGTCAGCAATCTCGCGATCATCACCGGCTCGCTCACCAATCCGGAAGGTTCGCTCGGCGAATGGTTGATCCCGACGAACATCAATCAAAAAATTGGCACGACGCTCGACAGCGCGAACACCACGATCACGAATCTCAATACCAACTTGCTCACGTTGAATATGACGCTGGACAACGTCGCGAACATCACGAGCAATTTGAATAATCAGGTGCAGGCGAACAGCAATATCGTGACGCACGTCTCGGACATCATCGTGCACAGCGATGAATTCATCCAGGGGTTGAAAAAGTTCTGGTTGTTCCGCCATTTGTTCGCGGCGCATCCGGCGAAGAAGCCGAAATATGTTTTTCCCGCTGCGCCACCGGCGAGCACGAATTGGGAGGCGTTGTCGCCGAAACTGCGGAGTGGAGCGCGTTAAAAGCGCTATGCGTGGCGGTCATCCATAAAGCGGCGCTTTAATTTCAAAATGGGTTTCTCCAAAAAATAATAAGACGGCAGGACGGCCAGAAAAGTGAGAGGCGTGCCGATGAGAACCACGGTCCAGCCTTTGTATCCGAAGCCATGCATTCCCCAATAGATCGGCCAGTGCCAGAGATACAGTCCGTAGGAAATAGCGCCGAGCCAAACGAGCCATTTTGCGGTGAGCAACTTTTTAAGCATGCTTCGCGGATTGATCATCACATCGAGGATCAAGGTCGCGGCCAGCAATGCGATGACGACAAACCCGAAAGTAAATAACCCGCGCCCGAGGAAGTCGCCGGTTATGGAAAAGATAATCAGGCATAGCAGCGCAGCTGGAGCCAGAAACGCAAGAATTTTCCGGGCGAGGTTTGCAGCTTTTTCCGTCATCAATCCCGAAGAGAACACAACCCCAAGAACGCAACCGACCATCAACGTCTCCGCCCGGGTGTCGAGCCCGAAACACAGGCGAATAAACGTGGCTCCCTTCGCGGTAAGAAAGATGCCGGCAGCCCACGATAGCAATCCGATCACGACGGCTCCGGCGGCGATATATATTCGTTTTTTTGAGGCGCGCAGGAGCGTGAGCAGGATGATGGGCCAGAGGATGTAAAATTGTTCTTCGACGGAAAGCGACCAGGTGTGGGCAAGCATTCCCATTTGATTGCCGGCGAATACCCTTATCCAATCCGTGAGGTAGAAAAGGGCGTAGAGCGAGTCGAGGCAATTTTGGCTGGCGCGATCCTTGTCATAAATCAATAAGCTAAAAATACAATACACGATCAGCATGGCGATGAGCGCGGGGCCGAGCCGCAACGCGCGCCGGAGGTAGAAATTCCGCAAACGGATGGAACCGGTGCGGTCGAATTCCTGGACGAGCAAGGTGGTGATCAGAAAACCGCTGAGGACGAAAAATAAATCCACGCCGGCAAATCCGCCGGGCAACAATGATTCGAAGGAACGGAGCGGCGCGTGGTTGCCCATGACGAGCAGGATGGCGATGCCGCGCAAGCCGTCGAGCGCGGGCACATGGCCGAGGCGTGTGCTTGGCTGAGTCGCCGGGAAATTGCCCGCAACGCCTTTCGACTCCGTGCCGGGCTCAGTTGCATTTATCTCGTGCATGCTGGATTCAATAATCTTTCTTGATTTAGAATTAACAATCCTCCTTATTTAAAATGACCATCCGAGCCATTAACCATGCTCGATTCTGACTTACCGCTTTGACCGCTGCCAACGTCCCTTGAACCAGTCTCGCCTATTTTAATGCCGCCCGCGGATCACGGCGAAGATGCCGATGAGGATGGCGAGGAGGCCGAGGACGACGAAGAGAAAACGATTTCGCGCGACGCGTTTTTCGTAACGCATCGGGCGCAGGCCCTGGATGCTCCCGGCGGCGAGGTAATTCACCAGCTTGGGGTTGGCCGTGGACGGGCCGCGAAAATGATTTTTGATGCGGCGGAAAAATGCGGCGAGGTCGTATTTGCGGACGCCGAGGTCGTTGTAATGTTCCTTGGTGGATTCGGCGTCGAGCTTGGCTTGCAGACGGTTTTGATCCACGTCCTCGAAGATGGGTTCGCGATGGGTGGGCGCGGGGGGTTGCGGCGGATGGGTGGCCGTGGCGGCGCCGTGCGGCAGGGCGGTGGAACGGAGGCGCGGGGCGGGTGAACTTGGGCCGGCTGACGGAGCCTCGGGTTTGCCGTCGAGTTTTTTGATCTGGGCTTCGAGGGCCGCGATCTCGGCGTTCAACGCGCGGGCGCGGTCAGTGAGGGGATCGGTTTTTTTCTTAAAAAACCCCATACGGCAAAGGGTTTAGTGTCGCGCGTAGAACACGAGCAACAGGCCAACTACGAGGGCGACGACGGCGAGCGGCCAGGTCAGCGCGAGACCCAGTTTGCAAAGTTGCCCGAGGTCTTGCGTGCCGAGGAGGGATGGGGCGGAGTTTTGCAGGCGCGTGGGCGTTGCGCTTTCTTCGCGAGCCTCGCCGGATAGCACGGGAAATTTGAGGCGGGCGGAGTTCCATTCCATGCGGGCGTTTTCGATGGCGGTCAGCGCGCGGGTGAGTTCGACGTTGAAATTGTCCCTGGTCCAGGTTTGGTCGTTGGTGGCTTCGACTTTCACGAGCGCGGCTTGAAGTTCGACGAGGGACTTGGACATTTGCTCGGCGTCGCGGCGGTGGGCGAATTCGGATTTGGTGAGGAGGCCGACGGCACGGGTGAGGTTCTGGATGGTTTCCTGACGGCCGGTTTGGAATTCGATCTGGCGGCGGCGGGTTTCCTCGAGGCCGGCGCGTTCGCGTTCCAACTCTTCCTGGATGCGCTTGAGTTCGGCGAGTTTTTGCTGGGTCTCGCCGACCTTGGAATCCACTTCTTCGCGCGAGGGCGCGCGCACGGCGGGAGCGGGTGCGGGATTTACTGCGCCGGTGTAAGCGGCCTTGTGGGATGATTGAAAATCGTTGTCCACAAATTCTGTCGCATCATATTCTGCTGACATAAATGCACTCTAGTCCCGGTTATGGGGAGTGTAAAGAAGTCTGTTGCGAGAGATTTAAATTGAGTGAATCCAAGCGCGGCCCCCCGATTTTTCAAAGGTAAAATTTTCGAATTTCTATAAAATGTGCAGCCGGATTTTGTTAATAACCACACCCTCTCCCCAGCCCTCTCCCGCACCTAACGGTGCAGGCGAGGGAGAAGAAAGGCGCGGCGGCAATAAATATTGCCGAAGATTTCCGTGGGGAATGGGCGCGGCCTCCAATCATGGCTTGCGGATGCGGGGGCGAATGGAGTATGCAACGGCATGGATTCACGCGAAGCGCTGGTGGCACTAAATATGGTCGAGGGCGTGGGGCCGATTCGGGTGCGGCAGTTGCTCGAACATTTTGGCGAGGCGCCGGCGATTTTGGGGGCGTCGCGGAGCGCGTTGCGGCAGGTGCGCGGTATTGGCGAGGACACGGCGGAGGCGATCGCGAATTGGGAGAAGCAGGTGGACCTGGCGGGGGAGTTGAAGCGCATCAGCGAATTCGGCTGCCATATTCTCATCGGCTCGGACGAGGATTATCCCGAGTTGCTCAAGCAGATTTATGATCCGCCGGTTGTGCTTTACGTCAAAGGCCGTTTGACTGAGCGCGATAAAAATGGCGTGGCGATGGTGGGCTCGCGGATGACGACGCCGTACGGCATGGAGACGGCGCGCAAGCTGGCGTATCAACTCGCGTATGTCGGCGTGACGGTGGTGAGCGGCGGCGCGCGCGGGATTGATACGGCGGCGCATCAGGGGGCGATGAGTGCGAAGGGGCGGACGGTCGCGGTGTTGGGCACGGGCATCAACCTAATGTATCCAGTCCAACGAACAACCGGCAACATCAATAATTCCCAATGGAATTAAGGGTTTTATGAATTTAAACGCTTTTGCCCGTGACATGGATTCAGAACGCTGTCATAATGTAAGTATGAACGTGCCGGTGGAAATGACGCCGACCGAATTACTTGGCCAACTCAACGAGGTGGAACAAAAATATGCACCCCAAATGCTATTCGTCGTCGGGCGTCGAGACATTCTCAATAATCGTCCGCGAGTTTCAATCGTAGGAAGTCGGAAGGCTTCAGCGGAAGGAATTCAACGTGCAAGGAAGCTGGCTAAGTTAGTCGTCCAACAAGGCGGACTGGTTGTGAGCGGTTTGGCTGCCGGAATTGACACCGCTGCCCATACATCTGCAATTAACTCAAACGGATTTACTGCCGCAGTAATTGGAACTCCTTTGAGTAAATCATATCCTCGTGAAAACACGGAATTGCAAGCTTTGATTCAACGGGAGCATCTGTGTGTTTCTCAATTTCCAGAAGGGTATCCTACTCAACCGAAAAATTTTCCAATTCGCAACAGAACAATGGCGTTGATTTCAGATGCGACAGTTATCATTGAGGCGGGAGAAAAAAGCGGTGCAATTTCGCAGGGATGGGAAGCGTTGAGATTGGGAAGGGGTTTGTTCATATCAAAAGCGGTTGTGGATAATCGTTCGTTGACATGGCCAGATGAAATGTTGGCACATGGTGCAGAAGTGCTTTCAGACAAGTCCTTGGATGCTTTCTTTTCGTCTTTACCCGTTCGGATTCTCCCTTTTGAACTGAATGGGATTTCCTTCTAAATTATCATACGTGGCGTTTGCAAAATATTCGCCCAAAGGAGAGACACACCTTTCACAAGTTTCAAGAGTGATTCGGAGTGCCGTTAAAAATGACACATACATTTCGTTCACAAACGCTGGCAAAACCGAAAGCGTTAACGGAATTGAATTTTTAGCTGCAAAGATAGTTGCAGCGATTCAGCAATATCCATTTCTTAAAGATTGTTTGAATGGAGATGTGGTATTGGTGCCAATACCTCGAAGCGCACCGTTAAAAACAAAAGACGCTTTGTGGCCGCCTTTGCGTATATGCCAAGCCCTCTTAGCCGCCGGTCTTGGTTCGGAAATATCGCCTTTATTAATTCGTTCGCACGCGGTTCAGAAATCAGCTACAGCACCAAAGGGAATGCGTGCAACTCCCGAAGACCATTACGACAGCACGGCTATTGACAATGATGTGCCAGCTCTTATTGAAAAGCCAATAACGCTGGTTGATGATGTTGTAACGCGTGGTTCGAGTTTTGTTGGCATGTTCAGACGCTTAGCCGAAGCATTTCCGAATCGAACCATTCGTTGTTTCGCATTGATTCAAACGCTTAGCGAAGGTGAGGTTGATAAAATAATTCTACCCGTTCAGGGAACTATCACTCGTTACCCATCTGGTAGGCTATGGAGAGATACTGGCGGTGGAGCGCAGCAGTCTTGGAATTTTTGAGCGCAGTAGGAATTTGACAAATCAATCGGTTATGCGATTGGTTGCTTCATGCACGCGGATTTAACTGAATCTGTGAAACTTGGCTCGTCTTTCTTGGCGTTGCTTACCTCCTTCGTTGCTTTGATTGTGGCGCTTATTACCGCCGCGCAAAATCCAGAGATTGTCGCTTGGATAAAAAAAAAGACTCTATTATTTCTTTAGCTACTTCTTTGCCAGAACTTTAACGCGTTTATTGAAAACAGTTTGGAGATTTTTTTTATTATTTAGAGGAGTGGCGCATTTTTAAAAATCAAACAAAAACCCTCACCGTTGCGGGTGAGGGGTGACAGTTCGGAAGGCTGGATTACGCTTTAAGACTGTATTGCCACGACAGACCTTCTTTTTTCTTGGCGAACACCTTTTTGAATTCGGTCGTTCCCAAGACTTCGGAAATCTTCGACCCGTTGCATCCGTGACGTTCGGCCAACAACTTCTGGTTGGCCTTTCCTTGGAATTCATTGATAATCGCGGCCACACTTTCAACCGTAATGGGGATTGCCGGACGGCGTGATGATTTCGCCTTTCCCTTCAAATCATCTTCCGTAAACCCGACAGACATCAATTCGGCCTTGAGGGATTCGACTTCGCCGAGTTTGGTTTGGAATTCTTTAAGGAGGTTGGTTTTCGCTGTTTGGAATGCTGTCAATGTTTCGCTCATACTGATTTTACCTTTCGCTGTTTCGTAATGACGTATTCGCCCCTTTGAAAGCGGACACCCCTTTATCGTGTAGGGTGATGGATTTATCCAAGGCGTATCCATTCTCCTTGCAGAATTGTTCTGCTGCTTCAACTTGACGGCGCGTCGAATCACCAAGACTCTGTTGAGGGGTTGAGAACCGAACGTATGAGTATGCGGTTTTCACGTTTTCGTCCGTGGAAAATTTCACGGACCCGGTTGTGTGGGAAACTGGCAATTTCATGGAAATAATGTTGGCAAACTAACAATTTATGTAGCTGGCAACTCAATATGTGGTGTGTATCAATCGGGCAGACAACTGGCAACGGCGAAGAAATAGTTGACATTTCGACTCATTTGCGGCTTTTAGTGCCACGACACGCCCCAAGTAGGCCAATTATATGGAAAATATACTTTTTGATGAATTAGCCGCCTGTCTTTCCCAATGTCCCGTAATCTCCGACACAGCAGCATACTGGTTCTTTCGCACGGAGGGAGGCTATTTATACGAATCGTTCATAAGCCAAAATTGCATAGCCATCGGCCATCCGTCTGTCACGCTGGATACGATTAAAGGGCTTACCTTGGATGATGGAGACCGAAAGAAGTTATCGCGACAAATTCGAGCGAATGAGCCCACAAATAGCACTCCGGGGCTATCCGCGTCGCAATTGCTCAGATTTGTCCACGAAATGAAATCGGGCGATTATGTAATCATTCCATCGCATGGTTCGCGTCAATTAACCATTGGCGTTCTGACAAACAAACAGCCTTTTGAGGGACCAGTTCAGGTTGGTGGAAAACCGAATCCCAACTTCAACAAGCGGCGTGGTGTTAGGTGGTTAAAACGTGTTCCGCGGAGCACAGTAAACCCCAATCTCTACAAGATTCTTTTTTCGCATCAGACTATAACTAATATTACTGAGTGCTCGCAATGGATAGATACGCTCTTGTATGACTTTTTCAGAAAGGGAGCCAAATATCATTTTGTTTTGGATGTCGCTCGTTCCGGCAATATCAATGCACGGGATTTGTTTTCAACGGGTTCTGGGCTGCTTGAACTTGGAGATGAATTTGCGGCCGAACTTGGCATCAAGGAAGACTCGGGAGATATTGATACAAGAATCAATCTTAATTCTCCGGGAGAGATTGAACTCATAACGACCGCCGCTCAGTATATTTTTGTTACGGGCCTTATTGTGGTAGGTTTGACTGGCGGGACATTCAAAGGGGATGAGAAAAAAATTGGTATGAATATTAACATTCACACTGATGGCCTAATCACTGCGCTCACCAAGTTTTTGAATGCCAGAAAGAAACGTCAACTGCTCGACACGATAAATGAGAAAGTTAAGGCTTTAAAAATCAAGAATCCCGACGATATTACTAAGGTGTTAGACCATATCAACAAAGATGTCAAAGACAGTAAGGACGGTCATTCGTGAAACGCGTGATTCGCAAAATAGCGGTCTTGATGGTCATGTTTTCAGGTGTTTTTTTGTTTCTGAATCTTGTTATCACTGAATTGCTTCGCATTTCAAACACGTCGCTCACTTATGCGATTTCGCAAATAACGGCGATGGTGATGCTTGTGGTTCTCTTGTTAAAAAAGAAAATCGAAGTATATTAGATGTTCGGGTAACTGGCAAGGCCGTCAATATTATTTTTCCTTCGGAGAATCGCGAATTGTTCGAGCGCATCGCGGCGAGCGGGGCGGTCATCACGCAATTTCCGTTTAATCGCAAGGCGGACAAGCAATCGTTTCCGATTCGCAATCGCATTGTCGCGGGGATGACGCTGGGGACGGTGGTGGTGGAGGCGAATTTGACGAGCGGGGCGTTGATCACGGCGAACATGGCGGTGGAACAGGGGCGGCAGGTGTTCGCGGTTCCCGGGCGGATTGATTCGCCGCGCAGCCGCGGTTGCCATGAGTTGATCAAGAAGGGCGCGAAGCTTTGCGAAGGGGCGGAGGATATTTTGAGCGAGTTCGAATATTTATTTCCCGCGAGCAATCGTCCGCCCGGCGCGAGTGAAACGGGAAATTTGCCGGCGTTGACGTTGTCCGAGAACGAACAAAAAGTTTATGACGCGGTGGTGGAGGAATCGAATACGGACGAGGTGATTCGGCGGAGTGGGTTGCCGAGTTCGGCTGTGTCGGTGGCGTTATTGGGGTTGGAGATGAAGCGGTTGATCAAGCAGTTGCCGGGGAAGATTTTTGTGAGGAATAATTGAGCGGGTTTGTGGCCCTAATTGAAGAAGGGGTTAATGAGAAGCGTTGGGCGAGCGGGTGAGGTTTGGTTCCAAGAGGAAAATTCTTTTGTCCCTGCGGGACTTGGTTTGGAACGGATGCAAACCCAGCAATAAATTGCTGGGCTAATATCTGTCGTCCCTGCGGGACTTCGGGCGGCGGAGCGGTGGCGCAGTCCTGCCGTGTCCTAGATTATCGGTTGTTGCTGCGGGATTTGGTTCAAAAGAAATCCAATCGGGCAAATTGCTGGAGAAACTTTTGACGCGGGTGAATTCGGGCGGATGATGGGAGGATGCTCGCCTGGGCTCGCCTCGCTGCGCTCGATATAGAAGTGAGTGGTTTCGATGAGGAGTCCCCCAACTGAAGTTGGGGGTTAATGAGAAGCGTTGGGCGAGTGGGTGAGGGTTGGTTCCAAGAGGAAATTCTTTCGTCCCTGCGGGACTTGGTTTTGGTGTGGAGGCCAACCCAGCAATAAATTGCTGGGCTAATATCTGTCGTCCCTGCGGGACTTCGGACAGCTGCGCGGCAGCGCAGCCCTGCATACGGATGGTTGGCGCATGCGCGATTAAGGGAATGCGTTTTGAATGCCCCTTGTCGGCAGGGGTTTTTTTGTTAGGGTAAAAGTGTATGCAAAGATTAATTGTGGGGCTGGTTGCGTTGCTGTTGGCCGCGCCGTTGTGGGCGGCGGAGCAGTCTTTTAATTTCAGTGACATGCCCACGAATCTGCCGCCGACGAATTGCACGAGTATCGTCGGCGGGGAGGGCAAGCCGGGGAATTGGAAGGTGGTGCTGGATGAGGTGCCGCTGCCGATTGCGCCGATCAATCCGGGTGCGCCTAAAACGGGGTCGCAGGCGGTCGTCGGGCAGTTCGCGTGGGAGGCCACGGATGAACATTTCCCGATGCTGGTGCTGGGGAAGGATACTTACGCGAATTTTACTTTTACCACGCGGTTCAAGATCGTGGACGGCTTGACGGAGCAGATGGCGGGGGTGGCGTTTCGGTTGCAGGATGAGCGCAATTATTATTATGTCCGCGCGAGCGCGCTAGGGAATACGTTTTATTTTTACACGGTCACGAAGGGCGTGCGGTCGAATCCCATCGGCAACCAAATGACGATTGAAAAAGGTGTGTGGCATACGTTATCCATCCAATGCGAGGGGGCGAAGATTCGCATTTTGCTGGATGGCAAGGAGGCGTTGCCGGAGTTGACGGACCCAACGTATTCGTCGGGCAAGATCGCGTTGTGGACGAAGTCTGATTCGATCAGTTATTTCACGGATATGCGGGTGAATTACACGCCGCGCGAGCCGTTCGCGCAATCCATGGTGCGCGATGCGATGAAGGAATTTTCCACGAAGCTGCTTGGCCTGCAAATCGTGGCGGTGCCGCCGGATGCGAAGGACGCGCGAATGATCGCGAGCACGGATGAAAAGGAGATCGGCAAGCCGGGCGAGGCCACCGATCTGGATGTCATCAATAAGAATGTGAATTATTATCTGCGGGACAAGGGCGCGGTATACGTCACGATGCCGTTGCGCGATCGCAATGGGGACACGGTGGCGGCCGTGCGTTTTGCAATGAAAACTTTTCCCGGCCAGACGGAGGACAATGCCTTGGAGCGCGCCACGCCGATTCTCAAGGCTTTGCAACTGCGGGCGTCGTCGGTGGATAAGCTTTATTGAAGGCGCCCATGTTCTCGACGCATATTATATTTGGAAGGTGAGGTTAACCGCGGAGGCGCGGAGGCGCGGAGGGTCCTGCGGAGGACACTGGGAGAAGCAACTTTTAGTCACGGATGGGACGCGGGAAAATCATGATTTTGACGGATTAGGGTTTTACGCGCATGTTAGATGTAGGGGTTGGGCTTCGCCGTTCCTGCCGGGGCGGATTATTTTGTTTTGAGGTATTCCGGGGAGGTTATCCTGGCTAAGATTCCTCAACTCTCCAAGTTGTCGGGGTGCTCCAAGATCTTTTGTGCTTCCGGGCAAAACGCGAGTGCCTCGCAACGAGACAAGGGGCGTGATTATTTTTGGCCGCGCTGGTCAAAGGTTTGCGGGGGCTTCTCTCAAATTTGCGACAGGGAAGCGTAAAATTATTGGGTTTTTCGCGTGGGGTGAGAATTTTTTGGGGTCGCCAAAATCAGGCGAGCTTTATGCTGTCTCGGAATTATGAAGATCGCGATTTTCTTCGAACGAGATGGCATTCTGAATTTGCCCAAGGTTGAACGCCAATATCAGGTGCCGCCGTTGACGCTGGCCGACTTTCACGTGAATGAGGCCGCCTTGCCGGCGTGCGAAGCGCTAAAGGCCGCGGGCTTCACGCTCATCGCCACGAGCAATCAGCCGGGGCTTTCGCAAGGCACGGTTTCACGCCGCGAGTTGGATCGGATGAATATGCTGCTGCGCCAGACTTTCCCTTTGGATGATATTTTGGTCTGCCCACACGACCCGGCGGATAATTGTTCCTGCCGCAAGCCGTTGCCGGGGTTATTCATGGAGGCGGCGTTCAAACATCACCTGGATTTGGAACGCTCTTTCGTGATCAGCGACAAATGGCCGGATGCCCGCGCGGCTCGTTCCGTCGGCGCGACGTCCATGTTGTTGCAATCACCCTGGGTGGGATCAGGCCATCACGATTTTGTGCTGTCGAGCATCTCGGCGATTGCGGGGAAGATTTTGCAACTGCAGACGCGGCATTTGGCGGCTTAAGAGGCTAAAGTTAACCGCGGAGGCGCGGAGACGCGGAGGGTCACTGAGAGAAGGATTTTTTTAGCCACGGATGGAACACGGGTTGATCACGGATGTGGGAGGGAAAAACGCGTTGGAACTGCGGGGAAATCATGTCCTCAGCCATTTAATGTTTCCACACGCATATTATATTTGGGGTTGAGGTTAACCGCGGAGGCGCGGAGGCGCGGAGAGTCACTGAGAGAAGGATTTTTCTTGGCCACGGATGGAACACGGATTGATCACGGAAGGGGCGACTTCTTTGAGGCTGGGCGCATCCGCGCACTGCCCCCAAATGGCAGGATGGCGCGCCGTCCGAAGTCTCGCAGGGACGAAAGAAATATTTCTCAAATCATCCAGCCTACGCCGCGTCCATTCATCAAATTCTTTCGTCCCTGGCGGGACTTCAATTAGAAGCGAACTAAAACCCAGCCATAAATGGCTGGGCTAAGATCTTTCGTCCCTGCGGGACTTCGACCGCGCTGGCAGGGTTTTATCCCGGGGCAGTGTCAAGATGCGCCCTTTGAGGCTTCGACTTTAATTCTGGTTTGAACTGTTTCGGTTTTTTGCTGCTGCTGGTTTGTTGCAAACTTAGGAGTTGTGGAATAAGCGGGGGCGGCAATCTTGTTTGTGAATTGCTGCGGGTCATAGACCCGCGGTCCGTGGGGGGGGTGCGTATCGGCGGCGGTTGAAAATTTTCTGCTAAAATTTCTTCGCTAGAATTTTACGCCGACGGAGGTTCGGAGTTGGAGGTCGTTGTCCGGGACGCCGGCGGTGGGGCGGGTGTCGTAGAGGTCAATGACGGAGAGGTTCAGCGAAACATTGAGGAGCAACGCGTAGCTGAGGGTGCTTTCAAATTGCGCGCGGTATTGCGTGGCGTAGTCGGCCTGCTGGAAATATTCCGCCTTCTCGGTCAGGTTCATTTGTTTGTTGATCTTCCACGTCAAGTCCTGGCCGACGCGGGTATAAAAATTTTCGGTGCGCGTGCCGTCGGCGCGGTCTTCCACCTGGTAGTTGGCACCCAATTCGAGATTGACGACGAAGTTTGAACCGGTGAACCAATGGTAGCCGATACCGGGCCCATCTTCATAATGGCGGTTAATCAAGCGGACGTGGTCGTAAAAAGCGGCGCCGAGATTGTAAATATACCATTTTCGTGAGAGGTCGAAATCGGTCTTGGAACTGCCGCCCATGCGGTTATCCGAAACGACGGAGGGCGAATTGGTGGTTCCGGGCGGCGGGCCGGTTTTTCCATAGGCGGTGTCGTAGGTCAGAATGTTGCGAAAAAATTCCTTGGGGTCGCTCTTGTAGGGTTGGGCGTAAGTGAGCGTGGCCTTGGCGTAAAAAAGTTCGCTGTCGGCGGCACCGCGCTCGAGGTTGGCGCCGACGGAGGCCTCGCCTTTCCAGCGACGCCACCACGAATTGGTGTCCACGAGGACGACCGCTTTTTTTTGCACGCCGAAAAGTTCCTGGCCGCTCACGACTTTAATGGGGAGGTTGGTGGCGGAATTGGCAACGGCATTGGTGGCGGGCGGAACGATTTCGCGGCCGGTGATTTGCGCGACGGGGATGGTGACGTCGTCCGTCCACGCGGTGGAAAGGTGGATGGTGCTGGTGTTTTCCGAGAGGACGGTGCCGGCGATGCGGTCGCCGTTGCGCAGGTGCAGGATTATACTTTGCGCGGAGGCGGACCAGCCGAGCAGAAACATGAACGCCGCGAGAGCGAGAGCGCGCGGGTCAACGAGGTACGGGCAACGGAATGTCATTGGTGGGAACGATGTATTTTGGTGGTGAGGGCAGATCATTTTCCGCGATGTGACGCTCCCCGCCGACGATGAAAATATTTCCAGTGTCATCCACGCGCAAATGCGGGGCGGAACTGGTGTAGTAATAAGTCTGGCGTTTGGTGATCTCACCGGAGGGGCTAATCACGCTGTAATCATAAACGTGCGCGGCCTGCTGGTAAAGCAGATGGAGGTTGCTGGCCGGGTCGAGGCGCATCTGCGGCGCGCTGAAGGAGATGGTGGGCCCGATGGTGAGGAGGCGAAGCGTGTGCGTGCCGCCATCGGTGAGGCGGAGGAAAAGTTCCGAGTGCCGGGAAAAGGTGGCTTGTTGCAAAATATATTTGCGGATCTCGGGTTCGCTGTGATCGCCGGGGGATTGCGGCACGCCGAAGGATTGTTCCCATATACTCACGCCGCGCACGACGTCGAAATGTTTGGGCGTGCTGCTGACCTGCATCTGCCAATCTTTGATGCGCACGGTGGCGGTCACCGAATAACCGCCGGGTTTGGAGATATCGAAGTAGGGGGAAAGATCGGCGCGCGCGGTGGCTACCTCGGAAGATTTGACATCGAAATCGTGGGCGATGGGGGCGTTGCCATTTTTGATGACGACGAAACCGTCGGTCGCCTCGATGGAATAGGAAAGCCAATCGTCCTTGCCGAAGTGGAGCGTCTGGCCGGAATTATTGACGATGCGCACCTTGGCATTCATGGTTTCGTTCGGTAAAAATTGATTACGCTCCAACAACACTTCCACGGTTACCTGGGCACTCGCGGCGCGAGCGAGAGCCAGCAATAACGTGAGCCATAAAGCTGTGTTCTTCATGCTGCCACTTTAAAGGGCCGGGGCCATCAGGCAAGCAACAAAACGGGGGCGACGCGGCGCAACGGGACGCAAACCCAAACGTGGCGGGGCCGTGCTGCCGGGCGGCCCAATTTGCTTTGGCCGGACACGCGAATGACGCAGCGGCGGGGCGGCGACACTCGACTTTAAATGAATTGGCAACCACTCTGGAATGGACGCACGGGGGCATGGTTTATTCAGCGATTCGATAATTGCAGTTCTCTCCATTTATAGACCGCGCGAGGCCGAAGTGGTCACAGGTTATTTTCCGCGCGAATTTTTTTCTGTGCTAAGGTGCTGCGATGAAGCAATGGGTTTTGATCACGGGAGCGTCGCAGGGCATCGGCCACGAGCTGGCGAAGGTTTTTGCGGCGAATGGGTGGCAATTAATTTTGGTTGCGCGCGATTGGGTGCGATTGGGCGCGATCGCGGCGGAACTTTCCGCGCGTCATGGGGTCAGCGTGAAAATTTTGACGAAAGATTTGGCGCGCATCTCCTCGGCGCAGGAAATTTTTGAGGAACTGAAAAGTGAAGGCATCGAGATTTCTGCGCTCGTCAACAACGCGGGATTTGGCGTGCAGGGAATTTTTGCGGAGACGGAGTTGCAAAAATATTTGGACATGGCGCAGGTGAATATCACGACGCTCGTGCAGCTCACGCATTTATTTTTGCCGGGGATGCTGGCGCGGCGCAGCGGAAAAATTTTGAATGTGGCTTCGACGGCGGCGTTCCTGCCGGGGCCGTTCATGGCGATGTATTATGCGAGCAAGGCGTTCGTGATTTCATTTTCGCGCGCGTTGTCGGTGGAGACGGGCGGCAGCGGCGTGACGGTGACGGCGCTTTGCCCGGGCGTGACGGAATCGGAGTTTCATTCGCGCGCGGGACTGAAACGGAATATGAAATTCATCATCATGAGCGCGGAGGCAGTGGCGCATATTGGTTATCGAGCCATGATGGCGGGCAAACCGGTCGTGGTGGCGGGCTGGATAAATTGGATTTCGGTGGTGATGATGAAGTTGATTCCGGCGCGGTGGTTGAGCCGGATCGCAGCGAAGGTGAATGGGCCGGCGCGATAAAAAAGGCTGAACCAGTTCGGTTTCATTCTTTCAAAATTTCTGGCAACTTTCCTGCTCATCGTGGATCGGTGGGCGCCACCTTATCCCTTATAAACGCAGGATCGAGGCGCCCGCATGGTTGCAAGCCGAGCATCAAACCGTAGATTGCGATGAGTAATGACTTGAGTCATTTGGACGCAAATCGCGGCCTGGCTAATGAAATTGCCCAGGTCATCGGACAATCGTCGCCACCTGCGGCCATCGAAGGCCGTCTGCTGGCGGCGTCTATGGATGCGCTCGGCGCGGGCGTGTTGCTTTGTGAAGCAAAATCGCCAGACTGTCCAATTATATACGTTTCCAAGGGTTTTTCTGTCATCAGCCGATACACGACCGAGGATGCTCTCGGGCAGAAACTTGCTTTCATCATCAGCGCGGAAACAGATCCCGAAGCCCGCGCCCGGATCGAAGCAGCGCTCGCCGGACGCGCAGCCTCCCAGGAGGAATTTCGTTGCCGCCGCCATCAGGCCGAACCCATCTGGTGCGAATTAAATTTGACGCCGGTCTTCGCGGGAGGAGAAACGCCGACGCATTTCATCGCCTTGATCACGGACATTTCCGACCACAAGGAACGCGAAGAGATTTTGCGCGATGCCCAGTCGCGTTACGGCGGCATTTTTGAAAACGCCGTCGAAGGCATTTATCAAAGCACGCCGGATGGGCGTTATCTTGCCGTCAATCCCGCGCTGGCGCGGATGTACGGTTATGACAACACCGATGAATTGCTGCATCGCGTTTGTGACATCAGCCAGCAGATTTACGTGGACCCGGTTTTTCGCGAGCGGTTCCAGCGCGAAGTCGAGCAGAACGGCCAGATTCGCGGCTTTGAATACCAGGTGCGCCGCCGCGATGGCAGCATCATCTGGATTTCCGAAAGCGCCCGCGCCGTCCGCGACGCCGATGGCCGCACCCGTTACTACGAAGGTTTCATCGAGGATATTTCGCAACGCAAGGAAGCGGAGGTCGCCCGCGCGCGGCTCGAAAAGCAAATGATCCAGGCGCAAAAAATGGAAGCCATCGGGACGCTCGCCGGGGGCATCGCGCATGATTTCAACAACATCCTGTGCGCCATGCTGGGCCTCACGGAGCTTGCCTTGACCAGCACAGAAGTGACGGGGGTGACGCGGAAAAATCTCGAAGCCGTCCTGCGTTCCGCCGGCCGCGCGAAAGATTTGATCCGGCAGATTCTTACCTTCAGCCGCCGCGGTGAAAATGAATCGTCACCGATCCGCCTGGGCCTGCTGCTCAAGGAATGCGTGAAGCTGCTCAACGCCTCGCTGCCGTCCTCCATCAAAATTGTTTTGAACATCGAAACGGATGACGACACCGTCATCGCCGATGCCACGGAGATGCACCAGGTCATCATGAACCTCGGAACCAACGCCGCGCATGCGATGAAACGCACCGGCGGGCAGTTGGAATATACGTTGCGCTCACTGGATTTGAACGGGGCGCAAGCGGCCCGGCTCTCGCCTTTGCGCGCGGGAAAATATCTTTGCCTCACCGCCCGCGACTCCGGCCACGGCATGACTCGCGAGACGATGGATAATATTTTCGATCCGTTTTTCACGACCAAGCCGGCGGGTGAAGGCACGGGATTGGGGCTCACGCTGGTGCAGCGGATCGTCGCGCGGTGCGGCGGGCATCTTGAAGTGGAAAGCGAACTGGGCACGGGCACGACGTTTCAAATTTATTTGCCGCGCGCGCCACAGAACGCGGTGGTGGCGGCGCCCAGGAAAGAATTTCTCCTGCCCGGACGCCGGGAACGCATCCTGGTCGTGGACGATGAAATTCCCATTCTCGACATGTTGCAACAACGCCTGCGCAAGGTGGGTTACCGCGTAACGACTCGCGCCGACAGCACGACTGCGCTGGAAACCTTCCAGGCTGAACCGGAAAAGTTCGACCTCGTCATTACGGATCACACGATGCCCTGCATGCAAGGGGCTGAACTTGCCGAACGCCTCGGCCAGATCCGCGCCGATGTGCCGGTGATTCTGATGACCGGCCTGAACCAGCCGCCGAGTTTTGCCGGTTCGCACTTCGCCGCGCGCCGCGCCGTGCTGCGCAAGCCGCTGGACTTTGTGGATCTTTCCCAGCGCATGCGCGAAATGCTCGAATCGGCGGGAAAAGCTTGAAGGAGGTCAGGCGAATCAGTTGGAAAGTTCGCCCTGTGGCGGCACTCTATGAGCGCCGTTCTGTGACGGATCCAGCCAGGGACCGCCGCTACAGTGAGACTGATACTTTCCAACTAAAATCCCTACGCGAAAACCTGGTGGACGGCGGAGAGCAATTTTTCGGCGGAACAGGGCTTGGGCAAAATCTCGACCACGCCGAGCGATTTCAATTCCTCGTTGCGCGCGGTGTGGTCGGTCATGCCGGTCATGCCACTGGAGGCGAGAATTTTCACGTTGGGATCCAATTTTTTCAACGCGCGCACCGTCGCCACGCCTTCCATGCGCGGCATCATGATGTCGGTGATGATCAAGTCTATCTTGCCGGATTGCTGGGCGAACACAGCCAGGCCTTCCACGCCATCCACAGCGGTGACGACGTTGTAACCGTGGCGCACGAGGATGCGGCGCGTGACATCGCGGATGGCGCTTTCGTCGTCCACCAGCAGGATCAACTGACCGCGACCGCGCGGCACGCCCAGTTGCTGTTTCGGCGCGAGGGTGGCGATGGCATCGGCCGTGGCAGGCAAATAAATTTTGAATGTCGCGCCTTTGCCGGGCTCGCTATAGACAATCACCGAACCGCCGTGTGATTTCACAATTCCCAGCACGGTCGAAAGCCCGAGACCGGTTCCCTTGCCGAGTTCCTTGGTCGTGAAAAACGGCTCGAAGATTTTTTCCATGATGTCGGCGGGAATGCCGACGCCGGTGTCCTTGACCTGGATCAAAGCGTACGGCCCGGCCTTCGCGCCGGGCAGCAACATGCGTGTGTCCTCGATCAGCGCATTTTCCGCCGTGCAAGAAATCTGGCCGCCGGACGGCATGGCGTCGCGCGCGTTCACGAAAAGATTCAGCAAGACCTGGTGCAGTTGCGTGGCGTCCGCAATGACGGGCCACAAATCCTCAGCCACCGAATACGTGATGGAAACATTTTTGGGGAAAGTGTCCTGCGCCATGTTGATGATCTCTTTAATCAAATGGCGCGGTTGCAGCAGGGCGCGTTCGCCTTCGATGCCGCGCGCGAAAGTAAGCACTTGCCGCACGACCCCTGCTCCGCGGTGCGCGCTGGCCTCGATGCGATCTACCAGTTCCTGGGCCTCCTTGTCGAGCGGCTTCATGCGGAGGATTTGCGAAGCGATGGAAATGGGCGCGAGGATATTATTCAGGTCATGCGCGATGCCGCTGGCCAGCGTGCCGATGCTTTCCATGCGTTGCGCGCGAAGAAATTGCATCTCCAGATTTTTCTTTTCCGTGATGTCGGTGTTGATGATGAGCACGGACTTGGGCAGACCGTTGGTATCGCGCATCAGAGTAACGCGGCTGCTCACCACGAGCAGCTTGCCTTCCCGGGTCAACTGGCGCAGTTCGCCACTCCAATCACCGTCGGCCAGCAGTTCTTCCCTGGTCCACTCGAACCCGGCGTGCGCCGGATAAAGCTCCGTGATGCGCCGGCCGATGACTTCCTGCGCCGTCCAGCCGTAGAGCCGTTCCGCGCCGTGGTTCCAGGTGATAACGCGGGATTCGGCGTCCTGCACGATGATCGCATCGGCGGCCATGTCGAGCAAGGTGGCCTGGTCGCGCATGCGTTCCTCGGCCTGTTTGCGCTCGGACAAATCCTCGACGAGCGTGACGAAATATTGGAACTGATTATGGTTGTCGCGAATTGCCGAGGTGGTGATTTGCGCCCAGATAACGGAGTCGTCCTTGCGGTAAAAGCGTTTTTCCAATCGCACGCGCGACACCCGCCCGACCATCAGGGAGACGAATTCCTCCGCGCCCACGATTTGGTCTTCTTCATGGGTGATTTGCTTGAAGGACATGCCGAGCAATTCCGCCTCGGTGTAGCCGAGCATGAAACGCAGCGTGCGGTTGGTGCTGAGAAAAGTCCCGCCGGCATCGGCATTGATCACGCCGATGGGCGCGTTCTCGAATACCATGCGAAAGCGTTCCTCGCTCGCGCGCAATTCCTGTTCGGCGATGCGGCGGCGCGAACGGTCCCGCGACTCGCGCAGGGCGCGCCGCACGGCGGGAATCAACCGTTCCAGGTGGTCCTTGATGACGTAATCCGTGGCGCCGGATTTGAGGCTTTCCACCGCGCGCTCTTCGCCGATCGTGCCGGAGACAAATAAAAACGGCACTTCCGGGCGCAGCCGCCGCGCGGCGGTCAACGCGAGGTTGCCGCCGTAGGCAGGCAGCGCGAAATCCGAGAGGATGAGGTCCAGCGGTTCACCGGTGAGCGTGCCTTCAAATTCATCCCGCGTCCGCGCGTGGAAAAAATTGCAATCAATCCCGCCCGCGCGCAATTTCGCCTCGACCAATTCGCGGTCACTAAGATTGTCCTCGAGGTAAAGGACGTTGAGCGGTTGCGCCGGGTGCGCGGGGAACGGTGGGTTGGTGTCGGAGATCATGAATGGCTCCTTTCACGATGGAACGGGGTTTTGGTCTCGCTTCCATGCGCGTGGTGTGGGTTTCCCCGGCCAGCTTCGCCGTACGCGGCATAATGAATGGCTGCCCGATTCCGGTTCATTTTTTTCCTCCCGGCGTGAGGGTGAAATAGAAAGTCGCGCCCTGCTGTTCTTTGGCCTGGGCCCAGATGCGCCCGCCGTGGCGGTTGACGATGCGCTGGGCAATGGCCAGGCCGACGCCCGTGCCTTCAAATTCGTCCTGATGATGCAGGCGCTGGAAGACGCCAAAAAGTTTGCCGGCATATTCCATGTTGAAGCCCGCGCCGTTGTCGCGGACGAAATAAACCCGTTCGCCCGCTTCCACGGAACTGCCGATCTCGATGTTCGCGGGCTTGCGATGGCGCGAATATTTAAGGGCGTTGGAAAGCAGGTTCATCCAGACTTGTTTCAGGAGCGCGTAATCGCCTTCGCATGCGGGCAATTCGCCGACCCGGATCTCCAGTTCGCGGCCGTTCTTTTCGGCGGACAGTTCACCCAGCGTTTGACGGACGAGTTGATCAGTGTCCACCGGTTGCGGCTTGAGTGGCTCGCGGCTCAGTCGCGAAAAAGCCAGCAGGTCATCAATCAAAGTCCCCATGCGCAAGCCGTCCTGGTGGATGATATTTAAATAGCGCCGGCCTTTTTCGGGAAGCAGCGGGCCGAAATCTTCGAGCGCCATCGCGGAAAACCCGTTGATGGCGCGAAGCGGCGCGCGCAGATCGTGGGAGACGGAATAACTGAAAGCTTCGAGTTCCTTGATCGCCGATTGCAACTCGGCGGTGCGCAGCGAAACGCGCTGTTCGAGTTCGGCGTTTAGCTCGCGCACCTTTTCCTCCGCGGCCTTGCGCGCGGTGATGTCGAGCATCACGCCCTGGCTGCCGATGATTTTTCCGTCGGACCGGAACACGGGCGCCTTGACGACGTGAAAGTATTGTTTGCGTCCGCCAGTAAATAGACGCTCCTCCTCAAGCTCGATGGATTCGCCCGTAGCCAGAATGGACGAGTGATGTTGATCAGCGGCATCGGCCAGTTCGCGGATTTTCTTTTCGCTTAAAGCGGTGTCGCCGGCGCGGATGTCGGCCAGGGCGCATTCCCGCGGCGTTTTCCCCAGAAAATGGGCGGGCTTGCGGCCAAAGAAATCACAAAAGCTGGAATTGACGAAGACGTAGCGGCCTTCGGTGTCCTTGCGAAAAACCCCGGCGGGAATCTGCTCGACGAGCGAATGGTAGAGCGCCTGGGTGTTGCGCAGGGCGAAGTCGGCGCGGTGCTGCTCGGTGACGTTCGCGTTGTAAATACGGATATGCTGATTCTCCAGGAGCGTGATGGTTTGCAGGAAAACAAATTTGCCGACAGCGATTTCGCGGCGCGTGACTTTCAAGCCTTTTTCGATCATCGGTTTCAACGCCTCGGACAACCCAATGAGCGAGGGATGCTGGAGCTTGAGCGCGGGCAGATCTGAAAAAGCCTCGACGGCGGCGGGGTTGAGGTAATGGATCTCGCCGGTGGACAAATCCAGTTCGATGATCGGATTGGGGTTTTGTTCGGGGAAGGAAGCCAGCCAGCGCATCCGGTCATCGGCGGGATTATCCGTCCGCGGCCGTTTTTGCGCTGGGTCAAGCTCGCTCATGCGTGGCCTTCCGTGGTTACGCCTCGCGCAGAACCTGGAAAAAATTCACCGCAAAAACCGTCGAGCGTGTCTCCCGGACCACGACCAGCTTCCTTAAAATTTTTATCCACGACCACCATTTCATTTCCTCTCGCGGAGAGGGCGTGCACCAATAAGTAGTGGAGATTTTCGAAAAATAAAATAGTCCTCCACAGTTTGTTTGTCAAAAAATGAAACCGGAAAACCGGATTCCGGCTTAAAGTGACATCGGTTTTTTCATTCCGAAGGCGAGGCGAACCAACTGGAAAAACCCGGCGTGAAACTGCCGCAGTCACATTCCAGTTAGACGCAATATTCATGCAGGCTTGGGAGAAGTGGAATCCAGCAAGGCCCATTGATAACTTAGTTTGGGTGCGATCTTGCTGAGGTTTTGGAAATCCACGGGTTTGACGATGTAGGCAGCGGCACCCAATTCCAAGGCGCGCTGGATGTGTTCATCCTTGCGAGAAATCGTGAGGACGACGACTTGAATGTGCCGCGTGCGGGCATCTTCCTTGATCTGGCGAAGCACCTCGAGGCCGTGAACTTTTGGAAGATTTAAATCCAGCAAAAGCACTTGCGGACTTTGCTCAATACGACGGGTAGCGTACTGGCGGCGGCAGAATACAAAATCCAGCGCAGCGGCGCCATCGCGCACGACGAGAACGCGGTTGCTCAAGCCATCGCGCCGGAGCCCTTCGAGCGTGAGTTCGGCATCAGTGGGGTTGTCCTCGACGAGCAGGACATCCACAAGCTGGCCGGGGAGCGTGACGTATTGCTCAACCTGGCGGCGGACTTCCGCGCGGGCAAAAAGCGCCTCGATCGAAATGCCCAACGCTGTCGAGAGCTTGTAAATCGTTTCCAGCGAAAGATTGCGCGCGCCACGCTCGATGTCGGTAATATAAGTACGATGCAAACTGGCGCGCTCGGCGAGGATTTCTTGGGACAAACCTTGCCGGGTGCGCTCAAACCGCACCGCTGCACCGAATTTTTTTTTGGTTTCCAGGATGTGCATCGTAGGCAATTATCGCTGAGCCATGAGTTTAGGGAGTTGTACGAGGCGCATCTACAGACTATAAGTGACGAAATTGAATTTTAGGTGATCGCATGATATTCGCGATTTAACGGACCGGTTAAGCGCACGAAATTGGAAATGCTTCCCACCCTGGATCTCCGCTCATTCCAATAACTCTTAAACGCACTACTAATAAAACACGTTTTTCCAAGGCGTTGTTACGCCTGAAGTGAGTCCGGCTCAAGAAATAATTTTAACGACACGCCGAAAGCTGGATATTTAATGGTTTGGAAATCCAGGGATCAACCTGGCTAACCGAGGCTAAAGAGCAGTTATTAGAAGACGGCTTGCTTTATAGAAATCATTTTGCGGAGGAGAAAAAAATGTGTTTGGCGGGACGCCGAACATTGCACGCGGGACGCGGGCGCTACCTCAAACCTACTTCGATTTCATTCACGAAAATAATAGAGTTGGTTTTTTACTCTATAATCATAGTTAATGCTATTTTAATAATCTTTTTACGCTTCCAGCCGGGATTTTAACTACCGAAGACCCTCCAACCGCGCTTACGTTGCGGCCATGAAAGTAAATGAAATCATTCAGATCGTGCTCTTCTTCGGAATCGGGATCGCGCTGACGCCCTTGCTCGGCCGCTTCATGGCGCGGGTGTTCAAAGGGGAGCGGACGATTCTCCATCCCCTGCTCGCGCCGGTGGAAAATTTCATTTACCGGCTGAGCGGGGTGGACCCCGCCGAGGAGATGCATTGGCTCAATTATTTTTGGGCCGTGCTGGTTTTCACGCTCGTGGGGTTCGCGTCGCTGATGGTTTTGTTGATGACGCAACAATGGCTGCCGCTCAACCCGCAAAAAATCCCGAACTGCACCTGGCACCTCGCCTTCAACACGGCGTGGAGTTTCGCCTGCAATGCTGATTGGCAATCCTACAGCGGCGAATCCACGATGAGTTATTTTTCCCAGACCATCGGGCTTTCCGTGCATCAATTCCTCAGCGGCGCGGGCGGTCTGGCGGTGCTGGTCGCGGTCGGGCGCGCGCTCAAACGCGCCAGCGCAAAAACCATCGGCAACTTCTGGGTGGACCTCACCCGCGCGCTGCTTTACATCGTGATCCCATTCTCGATCCTGTGGGCGATTCCGCTGGCGTGGCAAGGCGTTCCGCAAACCTGGAAGCCTTATACCGACGCGCAACTCGTCGAGCCTTACACGACGCAAGTCGCGAAGCTCGATGACAAGGGTCAGCCCGTCTTGACCAATGGCGTCGCCGTCATGGTGGACCAGCGCGTGACGACGCAAAGCATTCCCGCGGGCCCGGTCGCCTCATTTGAATCGTGCAAGCAGCTTTTCACCAATGGCGGCGGTTATTACGGCGTCAACAGCGCGCACCCGCTTGAAAATCCCACGCCGCTTTCGAATTTTCTCGAGCTGCTGGCGATCATCGTTTTCCCGATGGCGCAGGTTTACATGTTTGGTTTGCTCATCGGCAATGTGCGCCATGCGTGGTGCCTGTATGCGGTCATGCTCACATTTTTCGTGGCGTCGTTTGCCATCGGCTGGTACGCGGAGACGCGGCCCAATCCGATCGTCCAAAATCTTTCGCCGCCGATGGAGGGCAAGGAGCAGCGCTTCGGCGTGATGAACAGTGTGTTGTGGGGCGTGGCCTGCACGGCGATTGACAACGGCTCCGTGAATTCCATGCATGATAGTTGGATGCCGCTGGCGGGCATGATGCCCATGTGGAACATCCTCGTCGGCGAAATCATTTTCGGCGGCATCGGTTGTGGAATGTATTGCCTGCTGTTCCACATTCTGATCGCGGTGTTCATCGCCGGGTTGATGATCGGCCGGACGCCGGAATATCTCGGCAAAAAACTGGGCGCCTGGGAGGCAAGCTGGGCGGTGGTCGGGGTGCTTCTGCCGAGCGTCGCGTGCCTTATCCCGGCGGCCATATCGTGCATGATTCCCGCCGGGCTTTCGAGCATGAACAACGGCGGGCCGCACGGCTTGAGCGAAGTTCTGTACGCGTTCGGCGAGGCCGCGAACAATAACGGCAGCGCGTTCGCCGGACTTAACGCGAACACGCCCTGGTACAACGTCGCCCTCGGCATCGCGATTGTAATCGGACGTTTCGCGCCGATCGTTGCGGCCCTGGCCATCGTTGGGCGGCTGGCTTCGCGCAAAACGGTTGAAGCCTCGGCGGGCACGCTGCCGACGCACGGCTGGACGTT
The DNA here is from genome assembly GCA_036268055.1 of Verrucomicrobiia bacterium. NCBI lineage: Bacteria > Pseudomonadati > Verrucomicrobiota > Verrucomicrobiia > Verrucomicrobiia bacterium. Next base: position 88,335 of record DATAUW010000036.1, read on the forward strand.
CGGCCTCACGCTCGCGGGCGTGATCGTCATCGTGGCCGCGCTCACGTTCTTCCCGGTGTTGTGCCTGGGACCGATCGTCGAGCACGGGTTGATGCTGGCGGGGCGGACATTTTAATCACCAAATTTTCACGGAGAATTTTTATGAGCGCCAAAACCGACTTCAAATATTCCGAACTCATCACCAGTGCGCTGGTGGCGTCGTTCAAGAAACTGCATCCGCGCGATGAGCTAAAAAATCTCGTCATGTTCGTGGTGTATCTCGGCTCGATCATCACGACGGTGTTTTTGTTCCTGCCGCACCAGTTCAACCTGTTCAACGGGCAGATTTGTTTCTGGCTTTGGTTCACCTGCCTGTTCGCAAATTTCGCGGAGGCCATGGCCGAGGGGCGCGGCAAGGCGCATGCGGATGCCTTGCGCAAGATGCGCACGAAAACGATGGCGCGCAAACTCGTCAACGGAAAGGAAGTTTCCGCGCCCGGGCATGAATTGAAAATTGGCGAACTGTTCGTCTGCGAAACGGGAGACACCATCGCGGCGGACGGCGAAATCGTCGAGGGCATTGCCACGGTGGACGAATCGGCCATCACGGGCGAGTCCGCGCCGGTCGTGCGCGAAAGCGGCGGCGACCGCAGCGCCGTGACCGGGGGCACGCGCGTGATCAGCGACCGCATCGTCGTGCGTGTGACCGCGGAACAAGGCAATTCGTTTCTCGACCGCATGATCCAAATGATCGAGGGCGCGCGCCGCCAAAAGACGCCGAATGAAATCGCCTTGAACGTCGTGCTGGTGAGCTTGACGGCGCTGTTCATCGTCGTGGTGGCGGTGTTGCCGCCGTTCGCGCGCTACAACGAACGCGCCGCCGGACAGCACGACGTGGTGCTCACGAGCATTCCCGTTCTCCTCGCGCTGATCGTGTGCCTGATTCCCACGACCATCGGCGGTTTGTTGAGCGCCATCGGCATCGCGGGCATTGACCGGTTGATGCGGCGCAATGTGCTGGCGACGAGCGGCCGCGCCGTTGAAGCGGCGGGCGACGTAGATGTGTTGCTGCTCGACAAGACCGGCACGATCACCCTGGGCAATCGTATGGCGACGGAATTTGTGCCCGCGCCGGGCGTGACGGTGGAAGAATTGGCGGACGCGGCGCAACTGGCGTCGCTCGCCGATGAAACGCCGGAAGGCCGGTCCATTGTCGTGCTGGCGAAGGAGAAATATAATTTGCGCGGGCGCGACGTGGCGGAAGCGAACACGGTGTTTGTGCCCTTCACGGCGCAGACGCGCATGAGCGGCCTGGATTTTGGCGATGGTAAAGGCGCGGTGAAACGGCGCATTCGCAAAGGTGCGGCCGACGCCGTGAAACAATTCGCCGCGGATTACGGCGGCAAGGCGGACAAGTCCGTTTCCGATCAGGCGGACGCCATCGCGCGGCAAGGTGCGACGCCCTTGCTCGTCGCCGACGGGCCGCGTGTGCTGGGCGTGATCTGCCTCAAGGACGTGGTGAAAGGCGGCATCAAGGAACGCTTTGGCCAACTGCGCCGAATGGGCGTGAAGACGATCATGATCACCGGCGACAATCAGTTGACGGCGACGGCCATCGCGGCAGAGGCGGGCGTGGACGATTTCATCGCGCAAGCCAAGCCCGAGGACAAGCTCGCGCGCATCCGCCAGGAACAGGCGGGCGGGAAATTGATCGCGATGATCGGCGACGGCACCAACGACGCGCCCGCGCTGGCGCAGGCCGACGTGGGCGTGGCGATGAACACCGGCACCCAAGCCGCGCGCGAGGCCGGCAACATGGTGGACCTCGACAGCAATCCGACGAAGCTCATCGAAGTCGTGGAGATCGGCAAACAACTGCTGATGACCCGCGGGGCGCTGACGACCTTCAGCATCGCTAATGATGTTTCAAAATATTTCGCGATTCTGCCGGCGATGTTCGGCGTGCTTTACGCGACCCAGATCGGCGGGCGCGGGCCGCTGGATAAATTGAACATCATGTATCTGCATTCGCCGGAGAGCGCGATTTTGAGCGCGGTGATTTTCAACGCGCTGATCATCGTGGCGCTGATTCCGCTGGCGTTGCGCGGCGTGAAATATCGCGCGCTCGGCGCGGCGGTCATCCTGCGCAATCACATGCTGATTTACGGATTGGGCGGCGTCATCGTGCCCTTCGTAGCGATCAAGTTGATTGATATGGCGCTGGTGGCAATTCATCTGGCCCCGTGATTTTTAAAACAAAGCGAAAGGAAATTTATGTTGAAACTTATTTTGCAATCCATCCGCCAGATTGTGGTCTGGACAGTCGCCGTCGGCGTGGTGTATCCGCTGTTCGTCACCGTCGTCGCGCAGTTGGCGTTTAAAGATCAGGCGGAAGGCAGTCTTGTCACTCGCGATGGAAAAGTGATGGGCTCGGCATTGCTCGCGCAACAATTCCAGGGGACGAATTATTTTTGGCCGCGTCCCAGCGCGGGCTCGTATGGTACGGTGCCATCGGGCGCGAGCAATCTCGGGCCGACCAGCGGGCAACTGCGCACGAACGTAATGAATAATATTGCGGCGATGCAGACGGCCCACAACTTGCCGACGAACGCGCCGGTGCCGGCGGATTTGGTGTTCACGTCCGCGAGTGGATTGGACCCGCACATCAGCCCGGAAGCGGCGCGGTTTCAGATCGCACGCGTCGCGGCGGCGCGCGGGATGAAGGAGGAAGACGTGAAAACCTTGGTCGAGAAATTTGTCGAGCCGCCGCAATGGGGTTTCCTCGGCGAGGCGCGGGTGAATGTTCTGATGCTCAACCTCGCGCTGGATCAGATGAAGAAATGATCGTGCCGCGGATGTTGTGAACGTCTGGGGTTTATTCTTTTTTGATGCAGAGGCGCAAAGGCGCAGAGACGCAGAGAAAAACAAGACAGGAGCCACGGATGGAACATTGATTTTTGAAGTTGTCCTTTTCGACGTTCAATGCGTGTTTCACCTGTGCGAAATCTTTTCCTAGCTTGTTGTATGACCGGGAATGAAGTAAACTGGAACCATGAAATTATTGGAGCGGATTACAGTGGAACCCGGCAAGTGCGGCGGCCAGCCCTGCATCCGCGGCAAGAGGATGCGCGTCACCGACATTCTTGACCTGTTAAGCCACGGCGCAAGTCACCAGGAAGTCCTGGAGGATTATTCCTTTCTCGAACCGGAAGACATTTTAGCCGCCATCGCTTACGCCTCTCGCTTGACGGACCATGTCGTGCTTACGAGCGCGTGAATTTCCTGGTGGACAATCAGCTTCCGGAAGCTCTTTGCCGTTTCTTTGTCGCGCACGGCCATCAATCCAGCCATGTGTTAAGCCTTCACCTAGACTAAGCGTCCGATCTCGAAATTTGGAGCTACGCCATTGCTGGCAACTGGATCGTCGTCACCAAGGACGAGGATTTTCTCCATCTTGCCAACCGGCAGGGCGAAACGGGAAAATTGCTTTGGGTGCGAATTGGCAACTGCCGGAAACAAACCCTGTTGCAAGCTTTGGAAAAGGAGTTGCCGGCAATAGTCAGAGCCTTTGATGAGGCCTTTCGGGTCGTGGAAATTCGCTAAGAATTCAAGACACGGTTACTTCACCAAACGCTTTCCAACCGGCCTTCAATTCTTTCCCTCGCTGCTCCGCGTTAAATGGAAATGGTCGAAATCCATTGCCCACTAAAACTACTTCACCTTCTCGCCGGGTTTGAGTTCGATTTCCCAGCCGCCGCCGAGAGATTTGTACAGAGCGACGAGGGCGGTGGCGGTGCGGGTGTTGCTTTGCGCAAGTTGGTCCTGCGCCTGGAAAAGCACACGCTCGGCGTCGAGGACGGTGAGGAAATCCGTCGCGCCGTTTTCATAACGCTGGCGCGCGAGTGACGCAGCGCTGCGGCTGGCGGCTTCCGATTCGCGGAGAAAATCGCGGCGGGCTTGTTCGCGCGAATAATTGACAAGGGCATTTTCCGTTTCTTCAAGCGTCGTCAATACGGTGCGTTGATACATGGCAAGCGCGGCGTCGGCGCGGGCATCGGCGGCGAGCATGCGGGCGCGGACGTGGCCGTAATCCAAGGCTGACCACGTGATGCTCGGGCCGAACGACCAGGTGTCCGCCCCGCCTTTAACGAGACCACTGAGCTTGGTGGCTTCAAGCGACCAGTTGCCGTTGAAAGTCACGCGCGGAAAAAGATCGGCGGTGGCGACCCCGATGCGGGCGGTGGCGGCGGCGAGCGAGCGTTCCGCAGAGCGCACGTCGGCGCGGCGGCGCAGGAGAGTTTCGGGGTTGCTGATGGCGATGAGCGACGGCATTTCCATGAAAGGCCGCGGGTCTTTGAGTTCAGCCGTGAGCGCGGTTGGCGGTTGCCCAGTGAGAACACTGAGGCGGTGCGTGGCACGCGCAACTTCGGCCTGCAACGGCGGAATGTCGGCGAGGGTGTTGTTCAACTGGGCGCGGGCGCGGTCCACGTCGAGTTGCGTGCCGCGGCCGCCGTCGCGCGTGTCCTCGGTGATCTTCAAAGTCTGCCGCTGGTTGTCGGCATTTTGTTCGGCGGTGATGAGTTCGCCTTGCGCGCCGAGCAACTCGAAATAATTTCGCGCGACTTCGGAGATGACCGAGACCAAAATATCGCGGCGATTGGCCACGGCGGCTTGCACTTCATCGCTGCTGGCCTCGACCGAGCGGCGGACGCGGCCAAAGATGTCGAGTTCCCAGGTGGCATCGAAACCCGCGTCGTAAAGTTCAAGATGGCGGGACGTGCTCGTGCCGCCGGTCGGCACGAAAGCGCGGCTGTATTGGGTGTCGGTATAACTGGCATTACCGTTGGCGACCGGCAGCAAATCAAACACGGCGCTGTTCCGCAACGCGCGGGCTTCGCGAAGATTCGCGGTGGCGATGCGCAGGTCGTGGTTGCCGGCGCGGGCCATTTCCACAAGTTTCGTGAGTTCGGGATCGTTGAAGCCCTGCCACCAGGCGATGGCAGTTTCGTTGGTGGAAAGATTGGTTTGCGCGCCGTTCTCGAATGCGGAATCCACCTTGATTTTCGGCGGATGATAATTCGGCCCGACGGCGCAACCCGCGAGCAAAACAATCAACAAAATAATTCCACTGAGTTGAAAACTTTTCCGGAGCGAATCGTGCAACCAAGATTGTTTGGGGGAGCGCACGCGCCCTCGCGTGCAGTGGTCGGCGCCCTCGCCGGACACATCCTGGGGAAAGGCGGATACGTCCTTAAATAGAATAGGCCTTTCGGACTGACTGGCGAGGGCGCCAGTCAGAGCACGCGAGGGCGCGTGCGCTCCCCGGGAATGGCGGAAACCGCTTGCTTTGGACGTCACCAACGATTTTGCCGCTTTCCTTAAACGCGATCCAAAAAAGGTAAAGCTATGCTTACTTCTCCGGGACAAATTAGGTTCAGACTCCGGGCAGATTTTATTTTTCACGATGGAATGGAAGTTCATAGGCGTGCCGGTTACGAGTGGGTGGGCGCAGCGCCGGGATTGGCGGCGACGGCGGGAGCGGCGGATTTTCTCCGGTCGGTGAACCAGCGGATGACATAATAAAATACCGGCGTGAGGAAGATGCCGAAGAACGTCACGCCCAACATGCCGCTGAACACGGCGGTGCCGAGTGCCTGGCGCATTTCCGAACCGGCGCCTTTCGCGAGCACGAGCGGCACGACGCCGAAGATGAACGCGAACGACGTCATCAAGATCGGACGCAAACGCAGACGGCTGGCGTCAATCGCGGCATCGCGTCGCGACAGTCCGTGGTCTTGCCGCTGCTTGGCGAATTCGACGATGAGAATCGCGTTTTTGCACGCGAGGCCGACCAGCACGACGAACCCGACCTGGGTGAAAATATTATTATCCATGCCGCGGAAGAAAACGCCAGTGAGCGCGCACAACAAACACATCGGCACGATCAAGATGATGGCGAGCGGCAGCGACCAGCTTTCATAAAGCGCCGCGAGCGTGAGGAACACGAACAACACGCACAGCGGAAAGACGAACACGGCGGTGTTGCCCGCGAGAATTTCCTGGAGCGTCAGTTCGGTCCACTCGATGGCCATGCCCGGCGGCAGGTTGTCGCGCGCGATGCGTTCCATCGCGGTCACAGCTTCGCCGGAACTCACGCCCGGCGCAGCGCTGCCGTTCATCTCGGCGGAGGGATACATATTATAACGGACAATTTTGTCGGGGCCGGTGATTGGCTTGACCGTGACCAAGGAGCCGAGCGGAACCATCTGGCCATCGGCGGTGCGGGTCTTGAGATTGAGAATGTCATTGGGTTCGCGGCGGAATTGCGAATCGGCCTGCGCGGTGACCTGATAGGTGCGGCCGAACAAATTGAAATCGTTCACGTAAAGCGAGCCGAGATAAACCTGCAACGTATCGAAAACATCGCTGAGCGGGACGCCCATCGTCTTGGCTTTGGAACGATTGATGTCCACGTAAAGTTGCGGCACGCTGGCGCGGAAGGTGGTGTAAGTTCCAGCAAGCGATTTGTCGTTATTCGCCGCGCCCATGAGTTGATAAGAAGCGGCTTGCAGCGCGTTCAGGTCCGCGCCGGAGCGGTCTTCGACCTGCAATTTAAATCCACCGACGACGCCGAGGCCATTGACGGCTGGCGGCGGGAACACGAGCACGACGCCTTCCTGAATTCCCGCGAAGCGCTTGCGCAATTCATTGACGATGTTATCGCTCGACAAACCTTTGCCGAGACGTTCGTCGGGCGGATCGAGGATGAGGAAGATCGTGCCAGCGTTGGGGCTGGCGGTGAGGCTGCTCGCGGAAAGTCCGGCGAGATCAATCGTGGCCAGCACACCGGGAACTTTGCGGGCAATCGCGCTGAGGCGATCCACGACGGCTTCCGTGCGTTCAAGCGAGGCGGCATCGGGCAACTGCGTGACGATGACGACGTAGCCCTTGTCCTGCGGCGGAATGAAACCGGTCGGGACGGTCTTAAAACCAAAATAAGTGAGACACAGCAAACCGAGATAAACCACAAACGCGACGGCGCTCAAGCGGATGAGTCCGCCGACGATGCGGCCATAACCATTCGTGGTGCTCGTGAACACGCGGTTGAAGCCGCGGAAGAACCAGCCGAAAGTTGTGTTGAGGAATTTTGAGAACCAATCAGGTTTGGCATCGTGCGGCTTGAGCAGGATGGCGCACAGTGCGGGACTGAGCGTGAGGGAATTGAAAGTTGAGATGAGCGTCGAGACGGCAATCGTCAGCGCGAACTGGCGATAGAATTGGCCGGTGATGCCGCTGATGAACGCCGTGGGAATGAACACCGCGCAAAGCACGAGGCCGACTGCGACCACCGCGCCGCTGACTTCGTCCATCGCGCGCCGCGTGGCTTCGTGCGGTTCGTAGCCAAGCGCAATATTACGCTCGACGTTTTCGACGACGACGATGGCGTCATCCACGACGATGCCGATGGCGAGCACGAGGCCGAAGAGCGAAAGATTGTTGAGCGAGAAACCCATCGCCGCCATCGCGGCGAAAGTTCCGATCAACGAAACCGGAACGGCGAGCAAGGGAATGATCGAGGCGCGCCAGCTTTGCAGGAAGATGACGACCACGAGCACGACGAGAATCATCGCCTCCATGAACGTGTGAAACACGGCGCGGATGGAATCGCGGGTGAAGCCGGTGGTATCGAACACGATTTTATAATCAAGGCCGGGTGGGAAATTTTGCTTCAACTTTTCCATCAGCGCGTGGACGGCGTCGGAAGTTTCGAGCGAATTGGAACCGGGCAACTGGAAGATGCCGATGGTGGACGTGGGCTGGCCGTTGAGCTTGCTGTCCATGCTGTAATCGCGCGCGGCGAGTTCCACGCGGGCGACGTCACGGATGCGCGTGATCTCGCCATTTGCGCCGCTCTTGATGACGATGTCGCCAAATTGTTCCTCATTGGCAAGGCGGCCTTGCGCGCTCACGGCGAGTTGAAATGCGACGCCTTTGCCCATGGGTTGCTGGCCGATGGTGCCAGCGGCGACCTGGACATTTTGTTCACGAATGGCGTTGATGACGTCGTCAGCGGTGAGGTTGCGCGAGGCGATTTTTTCGGGATCGAGCCACACGCGCATCGCATAATCGCGCGCACCGAAAACCGTGACGAGACCCACGCCGGGCAAACGCGCGATGGCGTCCTTCACTTGAAGGTACGCATAATTATCAATGTAGAGTTTGTCGAAGCGGCCATCGGGCGACGTGAGATTGACCACGAGCGTGATGTCGGGCGAACGCTTTTCCGTGGTCACACCGACGCGGCGGACTTCCTCGGGCAAACGCGGTTCGGCGACGGCGACGCGGTTTTGGACGAGCACCTGCGCCTTGTCAATGTCCGTGCCGAGCTTGAAGGTGACGGTGAGTTGCATGCTGCCGTCCGCGGCGCATTGGGCGGACATGTAGAGCATGTTTTCGACGCCGTTGACTTCCTGTTCGATGGGCGCGGCGACGGTCTCGGCGACGACCTGCGGGTTCGCGCCGGGATAGGTCGTGCTGACGACCACGGTGGGCGGCACGATGTCGGGGAATTGCGCGATGGGCAGCTTGAAAATGGCCAGCGCGCCGACGATCACGATCGCGATGGAGAGCACCGACGCGAAGATCGGGCGGTTGATGAAGAAGTGGGAGAATTTCATGATGCCTCGAATTATTGGGCGGCAACGGGCGTGGCCGTGGCACCGGGGGTAGCGCGAGTGGCCGTGACTTTCACGCCGGGACGCACGGACATGAGGCCGTTCACGATGACCCAGTCGTTGGATGCGAGACCGTCACGCACGAGGCGCAGGCCATCAATGATGGGGCCAAGCGTGATTTTTTTGTATTCGACGGTGTTCGTCTCGCTGACGGTATAGACAAATTTTTGGCCTTGGTCGGTGCCGACGGCTTCGTCGGGAATCAACAGGCCGGAATGTTTCGCGCTGCCGGGAATGCGCACGCGGGCGAAATAGCCGGGCTGCAAAATATGTTCGGGGCCGGGATTGGTGAACGTGCCGCGGATGCGCAACGTGCCGGTGGTGGGGTCAACCATGTTGTCCACGAAATCAATGATGCCTTTGTGCGGATAATTGGTTTCATTCTGGAGTTCGAGTTCGCAGGCGACTTTGCCGCCGTTGAAATTTTCATTACCGTCTTGCGCGAGTTGGCGATATTTGAGGACCGCGCCTTCGTCGGCATCAATGTAACAATAGATGGGGTCGAGCGAGACGATGGTGGTGAGCAAGGTGGATTGGCCCTGGTTGCCATTGACGAGATTGCCCTCGGTGATGAGCTTGCGGCCGATGCGGCCATCAATCGGCGAGGTGATGTGGGTGTATTCGAGATTGAGCTTGGCGGTCTCGTTCATGGCGCGCGAGGATTGCAGGCTGGCGTCCATTTGCTGGACCATTTTGCTGCGCGAATCGGCTTCCTCTTCGGAAATGGCTTTGGCTTTCAACAGGCGGTCGGCGCGGGCGAGGTCGTTGGAGGCGAGTTCGAGTTTGCTTTCCATTTGCGCGATGTCGGAAGCGGTGCGGTCCACTTCGGCCTGGTATTGGCGCGGATCAATGACGAAGAGCAGGTCGCCTTTTTTGACTTCGGCGCCGTCCTTGAAATGCACGGACTCGAGGTAGCCGCTCACGCGGGCGCGCACCTCGACCATGTCCACGGCTTCGAGGCGGCCGGGAAATTCATCCCACTCCACAACTTCGCGCTGGATGGGTTGATTGGCGGTGACGGCGGCGGGCGGGCGTTCGGCAGCGGGTGGCGGCTTGGAGCAACCGGCGGCGAGGAGCGCGATGGTGGCCAAAGTAGCCAAAATGGCAAAGAGGAGTCGTTGTTTCATAGTAAATGGTGAATGGTCACTCACTGGTGTCATAAATAAATCAGGCTTCGCTGAAGGACAGCGCGAGCGCGTTGGGGTTGTAATAGGTGGCGATGGCTTTATCGGTGAGGCCCATGCCACGCAAGGCGAACCAGACGACTTGGTTCAAAAGTTCTTCGGGCGAGGCTTTGTAATCGGTGGCCGGTTTGGCGGGCAAATTCACGAGCGCGAGCCATGCGCCAACGTGATAGGCGAAGAGCGCGCTGTTGCTTTTGCTGACGGGGCTCGGGACGGCATCGCCCGCGCGGACGGCGGCGGTGAGGCAGGCTTCCATCTGCGAGAAGAAACAGCCGAATCGATTTTTGTAAGCGAGCCGCGCGAAAGTGCCGTCTTCAAGAAAGCTTTTAAGCATGAGCCGATGGCGCGTGTCCCATTCGATCTTGCCCGCGGGCCGGCCGAGCACGAGGGCGCGCATGAGAAAATAAACGAGATGCACGAGCGTGGAAGCAGAGGGCTTGAGGTCGGCGAGACGTTGCGAAATGGCGTCGGTGGCCTGGCAACTGTAATTCTGGATCTCGGTGTAGAGCGCTTCCTTGCCGGGAAAATGTTTGTAGAGCAGCGGCTCGGAGACACCGGCGGCGCGGGCGAGTTCCTTGGTGGTGGTCTCGGCGAAGCCCTGGCGCGCAAAAAGCGGGAGCGCGGCCTTCACGATGGCCACCTTCCGATCTTTTGCTGTCATGCGCCGTTTATTTTTCAAGCGGCGCGTAAGTTAGTGCGTGCTAACTTGGGTGTCAAAGATTTTTTTTTGGCGGTTTTTTTAGCCACGGATGGAACACGGGAGAAACACGGATGGGATTTTTTACCGCGGAGACGCGGAGGCGCGGAGAGAAGGGGAATTAAAAATGGGGGCGGAGTTTTCAATGGGAGGCGGTGGTGGATGCGGTTGGGAATATTTGTTCCCTTGATTGGGGGATGGGCTTGCCTCGCTGCGCTCGGGATAGTTTTTTAGAAGGAATTGTGGATCCTCCCGGCTTAGGCCGGGGGGTTAATGAGAAGGGGTAGGTTTAGGGATGCGTGAATTAGTCAGCAGGTAAAGTCATCGTTGAAAGGACATTTGCAGCGCGGCCTCGGGTCCTAAAAATTTTGTTTTGGCGAAACGTGGGCCTTGATTTGATTTTTGAAATCTGCGGCGGCGGCGGGTGATGGGAAGCAACGCCGAGGAATGTAATGAACGATATTTCCACCGACGTATAAAAATATGAATCCTCCTGCGTCGCGCATTTTATGAAAACCTTTCCACAGATGAATGGATTCGCTGGTTTCCGATCGGGCGACCAAGGCATCCTCACGAATTATAATTTCTTGTTTGCCCAGGACTCCCAAGGATTGGCTGGAAAAGAGCAAGGCGATCTGAACAACAATTTGCAACGCTATCATAAAACCCAGTATTCCGCAGAATGCGATTATAAAGAAAAATGTTTCGAACAAAATTGGGTTGGGTGACTTCCCTGGTCCGGGTGGATTGATGGCCGGTAGCGCTATGCTAAAAAATAAAATCATGCCGACGAGGAAGCGGTTCTGGGTAATGCCCCACAGACGGCATTGCAAAAGATCCCAGCGATTTAAATTGAAAGTGATTGAAACAGGCGCCGGAGCAGTCGAAGGCGTGGGTGGTGGATTCATAGCGGCGTTCACGAAAGCAGTGGGGAACGAGGTGGTCAATAGTGTTGTTGCGAGGCGTTGGGGGAATGTTACGGCTCGCTAGTACGCTCGCCCTCCCTTAGTGGGGGCGCGATCGGTGGGCGGAGACGGCGGTGGAGGGATTGGGTTTCTTTCTCCCCTAACTTTGATGGCGCGGGGTGATGGGGTGTGGTAGGGTTTCCTGGTTCTTTGAAGGAGGACTTGGCGGTTGGGGACGTGGAAAATGGCGTCGCCGAAGCAAGGTTCCTCCAAGGCGATTTAGGCGCTCGTAAGCGAGCCAAAAGTCCGCCTTGGCTCGGATAAATTCGCGTTGGCTCGGATAAGTTCGGATAAGTTCGCTTAAGAGCGGGTAAACTTTTGTGTGCCACTGAGTGTGCCATGTCACACTGCTTGGGCCATAATGGCTCTATTCTGAGAGTTATTTTTACTCGATGAATGGCCTTAAAATTTATCTAAACTGTTAGTCATCAATCTACTGTGACTTTCCTGCCGATTGTGGCATTGCCGCTGCTCTAACTTCCTCGACTGTTTAACTACAATTTTAAAACGAATTTATGGCTAAAGTACTAGGAATTGATTTAGGAACGACGAACTCCTGCATGGCCGTGATGGAAGGCGGCGAGCCGTCGGTTTTGGAAAACTCGGAAGGCAAACGCACGACACCATCGGTCGTGGCTTTCACGAAGACGGGCGAACGCGTGGTCGGTGATGCCGCCAAACGGCAGGCCGTCACGAATTCGCGCAATACGATTTATTCCATCAAGCGTTTCATGGGCCGCAAGTTTGATGAAATCCAGGAGGAAATCAAACGCGTGCCTTATAAAGTGGTGCGCGCATCGAATGGCGACGCCGCGGTGGAAGTGGAAGTGGACGGCAAGCCGAAGCAATTCAGCCCGCCGGAAATTTCCGCGATGATCTTGAGCAAGCTCAAGGCCGACGCCGAAACGCGTCTCGGTGAAAAAATCACTCAAGCGGTCATCACCGTGCCCGCGTATTTCAATGATTCGCAACGCCAGGCCACGAAGGATGCGGGACGCATCGCGGGGCTGGAAGTGTTGCGCATTATTAACGAACCGACGGCGGCTTCGCTGGCGTATGGTTTGGACAAGAAAAAGGATGAGAAGATCGCCGTGTATGATTTGGGCGGCGGCACGTTCGATATTTCGGTGCTGGAAATCGGCGATGGTGTTTTCGAAGTGAAGGCGACCAACGGCGATACGCATCTCGGCGGTGATGATTGGGACAATAAGATCATTGATTTCATCCTCGACGAATTCAAAAAGGAACAGGGCATGGATTTGCGCAAGCAGCCGGACGCCCTCCAGCGCATCAAGGAAGAAGCTGAGAAAGCGAAGATCGCGCTGTCCAGTTCGCAAGTTTATGACATCAATCTGCCGTTCATCACGGCGGATGCCAGCGGGCCGAAGCATATTCAGGTCAAGCTGACCCGCGCGAAGATGGAACAGCTTTGCGATGATCTTTTCGAGCGCACCATCAAGCCGGTGAAAGATTGCTTGAAGGACGCGGATATTGCGGCGGAGAAAATTGATGAACTCGTGCTCGTCGGCGGCATGACCCGTATGCCTCGCGTGGTGGAAACCGCGCACAAGCTGGTCAGCAAGCCACCGCATCAGGGCGTGAACCCGGATGAAGTTGTCGCGATCGGCGCGGGCATCCAGGGCGGCGTGCTCAAGGGTGAAGTGAAAGACGTGCTGTTGCTCGACGTGACCCCGCTCTCGCTGGGCATCGAGACGCTCGGCGGCGTGTTCACGAAATTGATCGAGCGCAATACGACGATCCCGACGCGCAAATCGGAAATCTTTTCGACGGCGGCGGACAATCAGCCGGGCGTGGAAATCCACGTGTTGCAAGGCGAACGCCAGTTTTCGAAGGACAACAAGACGATTGGCAAGTTCAAGCTCGATGACATTCCGCCCGCTCCGCGCGGCATGCCGCAGATCGAAGTTGGTTTCGATATTGACGCCAACGGCATCCTGCACGTGACCGCGAAGGACCTGGGCACGGGCAAAGAGCAGAAGATCACCATCACGGCGAGCAGTGGCCTCTCGAAGGACGAGATCGAGAAGATGCGCAAGGACGGCGAACTCCACGCGGAGGAAGATCGCCAGCGCAAGGAAGAGATCGAGGCGCGCAACGAGGCCGACAATGCGGTGTATCGTTCGGAAAAAATGTTGAAGGACAACAAGGACAAGATTTCCGACGGCGACCGCAGCAACATCGAGACAGCCGTCAACGGCGTGAAGGAAGCGTTGAAGGGAACCGATGCCGGCGCGATCAAAGCCGCGAGCGACAAGCTCAATGAAACCTGGCAGACCGTCAGCGCGGAACTCTACAAAGCCGCCGCTGAAAAGGCGCAGGCAAACAAGGGCGCGGCCCCGAGCGCCGAGGCTGGACCGCAGCCGGGCGCGGACGGACAGCCGCACGCCGAAGGCAAGCCGGATGAAGGTCCGATCATTGACGCCGAAGTCGTTGACGAAAAGAAATAATTAAACCCAAGCAGCACAACATATGAACTGATAATATGCCCGAAAGACAAGTCCCCCGAATTTCCATCAACAAGCTAGGTGAGTACTTGGTTGCGACTCCCAGCCGTCGCCGGGCTATTATAAAGGAACAAAAATATCCGGCCGCTTATCGCGTATCTTGGTATTCTCAAGCTGACCACGCCATTTCAGATTGGTTTTTAAGTCCAACACACGACAAAGCAATTCTTACAAACCATATTAACCAAATCGGCCAATTAGTAGCTTTAAAGGAACAAGAACGACAAAGAAATCAAAATTGCGTCGAAGCGATTATCGCCTTTGGAAAAATCGCTGACGGTTTGGATTTGGCCGATGTTGAGGTTATTGAATGTCGGCACGGAGCTTCAAAACTATTAATAGCGGGAGTGGAAATCAGTGTCAGGCCAGAATTTATTCTAAGACGTTCGAAGGATGGCCAATCTGAAATTGGAATAGAGAAAATTTATTTTTCTAAGAATAATCGGCTAACTGAAGATTCGGGTGCATATGTGGCCGCGCTGGTTCGGCGTTATGCTGAAGAATATTTGATGTCCCAAGGCCAGGTAAATTATCGAAATTGCAGCGTGTTAGACGTATTTGGAGAAAGGATTTTTTGCTCTCCTCGCTTAATGTCCAGGAAATTGCAAGATGTTGAATCGGCTTGCCAAGAAATTGCTGCGCGATGGGATACTATCTGAGAAGTGATCTCTAATGACAAACATAATTCCAGAGATTACAAATGCGATCACCCCTATCAATGGGTTGGATGTGGTCAAACAGGTAAACGATTTTTACTCGACATCCTTTACCCAATTATTGGTTTTCTTTTCAATAGTTAGCACGATTGGATGTGTTGTTATTCCAATACTCGCCCAGTGGTATCAAAAAAATCAATTAAAGATTCGCGAAAAAGAGTTAGCGCTTGAGCTTAAACGGCTTGTAGAAGAAAAGACAAAAAAATTTGTGGCCGAAATGGACAAAAAATTTGAGGAAGAAAAAAAAACTATAGCATCGTCATTGGCGGAAAATGTCACTTTGATCGAAAAGCGTGCGACTAAAGCAGAAGGATACGTTTTTCAACTTCAGGGCAACGGCAACATTGAGCGTGGTGATTATGTTCAATCTTGTATTGATTACTTGGCCGCCGCTAGGTCTTATTGCAAGTGTAATAATGGTAGCAATTTACCCACGATTCTCAATATTTTATCTGATAAAATATTACCCAAGCTGAATATGGAACAGCTAAAGGAAGATGGACTAAGTGAGAGTATTGCATATCAACTTGAGGAAGTTTCAAAAACAAATCATAACGGCTTTTTAGATGTACTTTTGATTAAAACAAATGAGGCTTTCCGAAAAGCAAAAGAAAGACGTGGCTAGCCAGATCTGGCTAAAGATTTTCAAATTTTCCCGACCGCGAGTGTGGCGGGACTTGATTCAAACAAATCAACAAACCAAAAAACATAACTGAAATATGGCACTAAATGTAAAGCCTCTCGGTGACCGCATCCTCGTGGAAGCTGTCGAAGAGAAGGAAACCAAAAAGGGCGGCATCATCATTCCCGATTCCGCCAAAGAGAAACCCACGGAAAGCATCATCGTCGCCCTCGGCACCGGAAAGACCGATGACAACGGCAAGAAAGTCCCCTTCGAAGTGAAGAAGGGCGACCGCGTGCTGGTCTCCAAATACGGCGGCACGGAAATCAAATTGGACGGCAAGGAATACAAAATCCTGAACTCGGATGACATTCTCGCCGTCATCGAATAATCGCAACTCAACTAAAGGAAAATAATATTATGGCAGCAAAACAATTAGTATTCGACGAGGCAGCACGCCAAGCCCTGCTCAAGGGTGTGGAGAAGCTCAGCCGCGCCGTCAAGGCCACGCTCGGACCGAAAGGCCGCAACGTCGTCCTCGACAAAAAATTCGGCTCTCCCACCGTCACCAAGGACGGCGTGACGGTCGCCAAGGAAATCGAACTGGAAGACGCTTATGAAAACATGGGCGCCCAGATGGTCCGCGAAGTCGCGAGCAAGACCAGCGATACCGCCGGCGACGGCACCACGACCGCGACCGTTTTGGCCGAAGCGATTTATCGCGAAGGTTTGAAGAACGTGACCGCGGGCGCGAGCCCGATCAGCCTGCAGCGCGGCATTCAAAAGGCCGTTGACGCAGCGGTTGAACATCTCGGCAAAATTGCCAAGAAGGTCAAGGACAAGGAAGAGATCAAGCAGGTCGCGACGGTTTCTGCCAACTGGGACAACACGATCGGCGAGATCATTGCTGACGCGATGGATAAGGTCGGCAAAGACGGCACGATCACGGTCGAAGAAGCGAAGTCCATCGAAACGACGCTCGACGTGGTCGAGGGCATGCAGTTCGACAAGGGTTATCTCTCGCCTTACTTCGTCACCAACGCGGAAGCGATGGAAGCGAAGCTCGACGACGCCTACATCCTGAATTACGAGAAGAAAATCAGCAGCTTGAAGGATTTGCTGCCGGTGCTCGAAAAGGTCGCCAAGGTTGGCCGCCCGCTCCTGATCATCTCGGAAGACGTGGAAGGCGAAGCGCTCGCGACTTTGGTCGTGAACAAGCTGCGCGGCACGATCAATGTTTGCGCGGTCAAGGCCCCCGGCTTTGGCGATCGCCGCAAAGCGATGATGGAAGACATCGCCATCCTGACCGGTGGCAAATGCATCACCGAAGATTTGGGCTTGAAGCTTGAGTCTATCGGTTTGGAAGACCTCGGCCGCGCGAAATCCATCGTCGTGGACAAGGAAAACACGACCATCGTCGAAGGCGCCGGCAAGTCCTCGGAAATCCAGGGGCGCGTGAATCAAATCCGCCGCCAGATCGAAGAGACGACTTCGGATTACGACCGTGAAAAATTGCAGGAACGCCTGGCGAAGCTCGCCGGTGGCGTGGCCGTCATCAATGTTGGCGCTGCGACGGAAACGGAAATGAAGGAAAAGAAAGCGCGCGTGGAAGACGCGTTGCACGCGACTCGCGCGGCAGTCGAAGAAGGCATCGTGCCTGGCGGCGGCGTGGCGTTGATCCGTTGCCTCGCGGCCATTGAGGCGTTGAAGTTGCACGGCGACGAACAGATCGGCGCGGACATCGTGAAGCGCGCGGTGGAATCGCCGCTCCGCACGCTGGCGCACAACGCCGGTGTGGAAGGCTCGATCGTCATTCAGGAAGTCAAGAAACGCAAAGGCAACGAAGGTTATAACGTGGCGACGGACGAATACGTTGATCTCGTGAAGGCCGGCGTGGTGGATCCGAAGAAGGTGACCCGTTCGGCGCTGCAGAACGCGGCTTCGATCGCGGGATTGCTCCTGACGACTGAATGTCTGATCACGGAATTGCCGGAGAAGGAAAAGCCCGCGCCTGCTGGCGGCGGCCACGGCGGTCCTGGCGGCATGGGCGGCATGGGCGGCATGGACTACTAAGCAAGCCTCCGCTGGTAGAGCGGAACTGAACATTGGCGGGCGTGGAGAAATCTGCGCCCGCTTTTTTATTTTGGCGGCGAGAAATCATTCTTGACATTTCGGCAGGGTTAGTATCATAATGATACTAGATGCCGCGAAAAGTTCGCCAACTAATAGCTGAGCTTGAAAAGGCGAGTTTCGTGAATCGCGGCGGCAAGGGCAGTCATCGAAATTTTAAACATCCGAAAGGTCCCTATTGTACCATCTCGGGAAATCCCGGAGACGGCGCCAAACATTATCAGGAGCGACAAGTTCGCAGGAAGATTGAGGAGAGCCAAAAATGAAAGACAACCGCTCAACGCCATTTTTTTTGAAGATCATCGAGTGGAGCGACGCGGACAAATGTTATGTGGGAAGCGCGCCACCGCTCATCGGCCCATGCTGTCACGGAAAAAACGAGGCCAAGGTTTTCAAGGAGTTGACGGAAATCGTGGACGAATGGATCGCGATTTTCAAAAAGGACGGAACGCCTTTCCCGGAAATGGAGAAGAAAAAGTTCACGGGAAAGTTCATTGTCCGAATTGAACCTGAAGCGCACCGGCGATTGGCAGCGAAAGCCAAAGTGGAGGGCGAAAGTCTCAATCAATATGTCGCGCGACAGCTTGCGAAAGCTTAAGGCTTATTTTGGGCGCGCGCACCGAACTTGGAATCTTTTCCCGATTGTGAAGTTGTTATTTCTTCAAATATGGGTTAACTAGAGTCGTGAAATCGAACTCAGTCGTTCAGATTGACCCGGAAATTATGGGAGGCACTCCGTGTTTTTCCGGTACGCGTGTTCCGGTTCGCACATTGATTGATTATCTCGAAGGCGGCGATTCACTGGACGATTTTTTGGATGATTTTCCTACCGTGAGCCGGGAACAGGCAGTGGCTTTATTAGAAGAAGCGAGTGCATTATTGCTTCGCCCTGCCTAAATGCGAATCCTGATAGACGAATGTCTGCCGAAAAAGTTGACGCAGGATTTTCCTGGCCATGAGGTCCAGACAGTGCCTCGCGCAGGATGGGGTGGAATCAGTAATGGCAAGCTGCTCAAATTGATTTCTCAATCCAAAGCGTTTGATGTTTTTGTCACGATGGATAAAAACATGGAATATCAGCAAAGGGTCAAAGATTTACCATTTGCGGTGGTGGTATTGCGCGCAAAGTCCAACACACTGGAGGATACTCACCCTATTATGCCTGACGTTTTACGCGCGCTTACCAGCTTTCAGCCCGGCCATGTTTACTATTTCTCCAAGGCCGATTAGATTTTACCTATCCGTCACTTCTGTCCAGCTTGAATCGGGATCGTAAGTCGTCATCGCTTTGGCGCAGGCGGAAGATTTTTTGCCGAGGTTTTTTTGGTAGATTTTTCCCTGCTGATTCACGATGAAGGTCATGATACCGGTGTTGCCCCATTCCGCCGGCCACGCGACGAGCGCGAAGCCGCCGATCATGTGCCCATTCACGATGTAACAATATTTCCCCGCCGGCGCGTGTTTGCCTTCCTTCGTTAAAACCTTGAAATAATAACCGTGATACGGCGTCTGCTGATGGAAGGCATCGTCCTTTTCCGCGAGCAAACCGCTGCGATGATGATAGCCCTCGTCCCGCGCTTGCGCGACGAGCAGGCCCAGCGGACTTAACTCATCGTTCTCGCCGGGCGCGGGCCAATACAATCCATCGTGCGTGCCCGGTGTGCTGAAAAGATGCTGGGCATATTCGAGCACCTGATCGCCGTTGCGGTCTTGGGAGGCGTATTCGCGCTGGGCATCAACGTAGGCGCGGCAAACGTCCATTGCGCCCAACTCATTCCCGCCGATGCGGCGATTTAAAATTTCCTCGCGCCCGGCCGCCACGTCGAAAAACCATTTGCCATTGGCCTTCACCAGCGGAATCGGAAACGGCCACGCGTCGTTGCCGATTTCCAAATCGGCCTTGGTATCGGACTCATTGACCCAGGTCGTTTTTTCATTCAACCGGTCAACGAATTTATTAAAACCTTCGGTCGCCTGCACGATGTCGGGCGACATCAACTCGGCGCCTTCGGGCCCAAAAATGGCGTGAACCGCATTGGTGTCGCGCGCTTTTGCGGCATCGGTTAAAGCTTTAACGGCTTCATCGGGTGAATCGAATTGTTGTTCGCCGGCGGCGCACGCGATGTCGGGCGCGGCCAAAAACATACCGGCGACGGCCAGCCCGCAAGCCCAATTCGCACTTCGGCGCAAAGCTGAAAAATTTAATTTCATTGGCTGATAAAGTTTCGTGAAAATTCGCTCAACGACTGTTTACCGTTTGCCAGGCGACCGGCCACCGCCACCGCCAGCGGGTCCACGGCTGACTGCGCCCCGGCTGCTAGCCGCGCGGATTTGCGCGCTCGAACCGCCACCAAATGCACTTGGCCGCGAAGGAGCCACCGGCGCTGAATGAATGACCACCGGCGCACGCGGCGGTTCAACCACGCGAGGCGGAGCTTGCACCACCGGCCGGGCTGGCTCGGGACGTGGCGCAACTGGACGCGCGGGTTCAGGGCGGACAGGTTCCGAACGAACAGGCTCAGGACGCTGGGACGCGCCGGGCCGCACTCCGCGAGGCGGTTCGGCCGGACGCGCCGGTTCCGGACGCGGCGCGAATCCACGATCACCGCGAGCCACATAGCCGGGACGACCCGGCCCACGCGCACCGCCGTGCCATACCGTGTTATGCGCGATATCCTCATGACGCCGCGCCGCAGGTTCGCGCCACCAATTTGCCGGACGCGGATGATCGTGACCCCACACCACCACATGATGATCGTGCCAATCAAAGTCGTGGTTCAGCCACGCGCCGATGTGAAAACCAATTCCCCACCTAAAAAAGCTGCGCCCATAACCGCGCTGATAAAAAATAATTCCCGGATCATATTCCGGCACGTAAAGCAAATCCGGATCGGTCGGCACAATTTCAATATCTCCATCATCTGTCACGACCGTTTCCTGCGGACCCGACGCGAGGTTGCCGAGGCCTTGCGCCTGCGCGCGCAAACTTTGGATCGCGTTCATCACGTCGGTTGGCTGATTCAAAAATGCCTGACCCAGTTCCGATGTCCACGCGAGATCGTCCGACATCATTTTCAAAACGTCGGGATAACGCGCAATGGCTTTCACGCTGCCGTCCCACGGTTGCGAATCAATTCCGTTGGGGTCTCCGTTTTGTGAAACGTAATTTTCCGCAAGGGCAATCTGCGAAGGTTGCGTGGCAGCCGGTAAAATTTCCGCGATAAGCGGGTCGGGATAAAGCGCGATGGGGCCGAGAAGCTGATTAAGCTGGTCGCCGTCGAGTATCTGCCCATTGGGCGCGGGCGGCGGGGTGGCGTATTGCGCGCGAGCCAGGCCGGCGCTGCTGACCACAGCCATCAGCAAGGCAGTGACAAGAGCTTTCTTCATTAGCGTCACCATGACGCGACTTTGTCCCGCGGTCAATAGCGGCGAAGCAGATAAAGACAAAGCTCCTCCGTTAATCACCTGTCATCCCCACACCCACCTCCAAGGCCGAATAAAAAAACTACTTTTGCTTTTGCCGCAGAACCTTGCGCAATTCGTCCAGGTCCTGCGATGACAACCGCTGCTTCTCCACGAAATGCAACAGCAACGGCTTTACTGCGCCGCCAAACACGCGCTCCAAAAAAGATTCGCTCTCCGTCTTCACACAATCCGCTTCCGAAACCAGCGGGCGATATAAATAAAGATTCTTATGCTTCTCGACTCCCAGCGCTTTCTTCTTGTGCAAACGGCTCAGCAGCGTCTTCACCGTGTTCGGATGCCAGTCTTCCGTGCCCGACAGCGCCTCGATGATCTCCATCGCGGGCAGGGGTGAACGGGCCCAGAGGACCTTCATCACCTTCCATTCCGATTCGGATATTACCGGGACTCGCGCCATGTCAATTTCAGTAAATTAAAAACAACACACTACTACCTACAACAGTAGTCAATTAATGCAAGCTTAAAAATAAAAACATTCTTAACGGACCGCGGGTCTGCGACCCGCAGCAAGGTCCATCCAGTCAAGCCGCTCCCGGCTTAGCCTTGCGCGGCAATCTTCTTTGCGTATTGCTGCGGGTCATAGACCCGCGGTCCGACGGGAATAATAATGCCGCCAATCACTTTTCACCTCGGCTCCGGCTCGATGTTTAACTGCCCCGCTTCATCCAGCCGCTGGATTTCCGCCGTGTAACCTTTGCGAAAGTTCGGATATTTAAACTGGTAGCCGAGTTCCATCTTCAACTTGCGATTCTGCACTTTTTTATGCGTCAGCCCGCGCTTGCGCCCGGCGGTTTCCTCCTCGGTGGCGAACGGCGGCATCCATTTGCCCAGTGTTTCCGAAAGCCAGCGGAAAAAATGCACCTGCGCGATCGGCTCGTCGTCCACCGCATTATAAATCTCGCCCGCGCGCCCATTCTTTAATGCCGCGATGATCACTCCCACCAAATCGTCGCGATGAATCATATTGATCAATCGCTCACCCTGGCCGGAAATCTTCGCTTCATTTTTCAGATATTGCAAAAACAGATGCCCCCGCTCCGGCCCATAAATTCCCGCCACGCGCAAAACCACTGCGGGAAATTTTTTCTCCTGCGCCGCCGCCAGCAAAACTTTTTCCGTCTCGACCAAAATCTGGCTCGTCTCATTGGCCGGTTCGGCCGGACTTGTCTCCTTGACCTGCGAACCATCTGTCTGCCCATAGACACTCGTGCTGCTCGTATAGACGAATTTCTTCGGCGGCGCTGCCGCAAGCCATTCAACGAGATTTTTTGCGCCCTGCAAGTACACCGCGCGATATTCCTCCGCCCCGCCGCGCGTCGAAGACACACAATTCACTACCCAATCATAAGGTCCGGGCAATGCCGCGAGGTCTGAAGTTTTCGCCACATCTGCGACGACCAATTTGATTCCCGCCGCTTTCAATTCCGCCTCGCCCTCCGCCGAGCGGCGCATACCGTGGACTTCATGCCCCAGCCGCACCAACTCCGCACCCAGCGGCACTCCGACATATCCACAACCGACGATCAATATGCGCATCCGGGCATCTTAACCGGGCAAACCACTCCACGCCATCTTCAAAGTCGTATTTATCCCACGCAGGCGGTCTGCCTTAATGCCCGAAGATAGGCCCGACAAAGTTGATGATGTAATTGTTACCCAGCGAATCGTTATAAGCCATGCTGACGCCAGAAACATCCGACCACGTTACCGAAGAAGTCACTGCACTGTTCGTTGTGCCGGGTGGCAGATTATCTGAATCAAAAAGTTCATTGGCCGAACTGTTGCCATGGACTTGAAGCTGGATGCTGGTCATGAAGACGGGCGGCCCGGCGAGCGTCGCGCCGGTGGTCGCATCGCGATAAACCCAGCTCACACTTTGCAACATTCCACTCGATACGGTGGCGGTCGGAAAAGGAATCACCAGATGACTGGCGGCCTGCGGATCGGGCACGCTGAACATCACATTGCTTCCTTTATAATTGACCGTCCAAGTGCCGCCCGGCGCAATCGCGGGACTGGAGATGATCGCAGATTGATAATTGCCCCCGTTTCCGTGATCGCTATTGGTACTTGAGTTGGCGGGGTCGGCCGGCGAATTGGCGAGACCCGAACCCGCGGGGCCGGTGAAAAAGACATTCGGGGCCGCAGGCAAATTGGTGTCACCCTTCACCCCAAAATTTGCGGAGTAATTGTCCAGCGCCACTGGAAAAGTCACGCTCGGCGTGAAGTTGCCCCCAAAACCACCCGCGTCGGCAAATTCAAGAAAATTGAAATCGAACGAAGCCGTGCTGCCGAGGAAAATGCGATAAAATTGCCGATTCATACCCGCCATCCCGCGATTGTCAATCAGGGTGATCAAATTATTTGTGGCCTTCATGGAACCCACCGAAGTCCAGCCGGTGGCAAGATTCGTGGAGGTCTGGATGGTAAAAGTGGTGTTTGAACTGATCAATATCTGCACCTGAAAAAATCCACCCACGATCGCGGCATTGGTGAAGATCGGCGCCTGGCCAAAAACTGCGGTGGTGGAAAACCAAAGAATGCCAGTGAGAAATCCCCAACGCAATTTGCGTGATAAAAACAGGAGTGAGTTCATGGGTTTGAATTCGAATTGAAACGACATTCACCATCGAAAAACCTTGCCTTAGCGCCCCGTGCGCTGCTTCCAGTGACTCTCTTCCTCCCCCATAACTTTGCAAGTCTTTTTGCGGTGTTTTTCCACCTTTTGCATCGGTCTTTCTCCGCTGCCACGGACCATCTTGAGCGATCAATCCTCGAATGACACGAGATAATCCGAGGAATTCTAATCTATGTTCCATCCCAAGGTTGCATCCCGCAGCCGAGTTACTTAGACTGCCCCGGTTATTTAAATGATTCACATGAGCAACGTATCTTCCGTGGCCGCCGCGCCGATTAAAACTTTTCAAGTGGACGCCCTGCCCATCCGGGTTTATGCCAGCCAGGCAGATTTGTCCGAGGACGCCGCGCGGCTTGTCCACGCATATTTGCTCGAAGTGCTCGCGAAGCAAGGCTCTGCCGCCGCCATCCTGGCCACGGGAAATTCGCAGATCAAATTTCTCGAGGCTCTGATTCGCCTGGGTCAAGTGGATTGGTCGAAGATCACGCTCTTTCACATGGACGAATATCTCGGCATCAACGGCGACCACAAGGCGAGCTTCCGCCGTTACATGCGCGAACGCGTCGCCAGCCTCGTGAAGCCGCGTGCGTTTCATTATCTCGAAGGCGATGCCTTGCTGCCGATGGACGAATGCGATCGCTACACGAAATTGCTGCGCGCGCAGCCGATTGATTTATGCTGCATGGGCGTTGGCGAAAATGGTCACCTGGCTTTCAACGATCCGCCGATCGCAAATTTTGAAGATGCGCGTACCGTCACCATCGCGAAACTGGATCACGCCTGCCGCCAGCAGCAAGTCGGCGAAGGCCATTTCCCCGGACTCGATGCCGTCCCGCAATACGCCTTGACGCTTACCATTCCTACGCTGTGCTCTGCGAAAAAAGTGATTTGTATCTCTCCCGAGAAACGCAAAGCCCACGCCATCAAAGCCGCGTTGCACGGCCCCATCAGCACGGCGTGTCCGGCGTCCGTCCTGCGACGGTACCCGCACGCGACGCTCCTGGTGGATACCGATTCGACCAGCCTGCTCTGATCAGGCCTTCACGGTCACGGTCTTGACCAGCAGCGGAATGCTCGCTTCCTGCCGCCCATCCACCGCCACATCAATCGAGTAGTGGCCCGCCTTGTCGAAGCGCAACTGCTGGATGCTGACGATAAAATTCGTCGTCATGAACAGCGTGTCATCCGTCACGCGCACTTGAAACGGCAGGTCGGGCAGATGCGTCCCCTGCATGATGGATTTGCCGTCCTCATCCACGAAATTCAAACGCAACTTGTGTTCGCCTTCCTCGACCTTGCTGAACGTCATCCGCAACACGATCGAGCAATGCGGATGCACCACCGGCAACTGCGCCGCGTGGATGGTATCGAAAGCGCCGAGCAGATTCAGCCGTCCGTTGCTGTCCGTGGCGGCGTCGCACACCACCGCGATTTGTATATCCATGTCGGAAGTTTAATATGGCTTCGCGCCGAAAGCGAGCTTTAGCGAACGCCTGCGGTCAATGGGAAGACGAGCGTTTCGCGAGCCTACTTTTTCAAAATCCGAGTTCGATCCGTACCCAAAAAATTTGCCTCACTGCACCGCTTTGATTTGCGAATAATCCACGTCCATGATCGGGTACTCACGCCAGTTGTTCAGGTCGAAATGCCACCATTCCGTTGGCAGTCCCGTGAAACCGTGCTTCGTCATCACGCGTTGCAGCAACTCCCGATTTTGAATCGCCTCCGTCGGTAGATGCATGTAACCGCGATGCGCCCGCTCCGTGAAGTCGTCGAACGGCGTGGGCGTCGGCACATCCGAGCCATCAAGTCTGATCAAAGTTAAATCCACCGCCGCGCCGCGATTATGCCGCGAGCCCTTCGCCGGGTCGGCCACGAACCCGGGGTGCGGATAAATCGCCCACATCCTTTTCTGCACCGACAACGGCCGATACCCGTCAAATATTTTCAGCTTATAACCGAGCGGTTGCAATTCCGTCTCCACTTCGCGCAATCGTTCCGCCGCCTCGCGTCGCAGACAGCAGCGCGCCACGGGATAAAGTTGTTGCCCGGTGAAATTATTCGTCGTGGCGTAACGAATATCCAGCACCACACCGGGAACGTAGGCTTTTACATCCACGAGGTCCGCCGCATTTTTGTGAGCCGTTGCGCAACCGGTGAGCAGCAATAAAAATCCCGCCATCACCAAAAATTCGCGGCGCAGATTTTTCAGCCACGGATGGAACACGGACGAAACACGGAGTTTGAAAAGAGGGCTCGCGTGAACGATCGTCCTGCCAATGGGGCGCGGCGTTATAGCCGGTGACAACGCAAGAGCATCACGCCGCGTCTTTATTCCGCACTCCGCATTCCGCATTCCGCACTTCATTGCTTCTCCCCCGTCACCGAGCGCGCTTCCAGAAATGTCTTCAACTCCGCTGCCGCTTTGCCGCCAAAGCCCGGCACTTCCGAGATTTGTTCCACGGTGGCCAGTCGAAGCCGCTGAACTGAACCAAACTTTTTCAACAAGGCCGCCTTGCGCCGTTCGCCAATGCTTGGAAATTCATCCAGGATGCTCTCCGAAATTTTCCGCAGCCGCAATGCCGCGTTGTAGGTATTCGCGAACCGATGCGATTCATCGCGGACGCGTTGCAACAATTTCAGCGCGCCCGTGTCGTGCGAAAGCCGCAACGGCTCGCTCTTTCCCGGTTGATAAATCTCCTCAAATTCCTTCGCCAGCCCGACGATAGGAATCGCGTTCAAGCCGAGTTTCGCCAACTCCTCACACGCCGCGTTCAACTGTCCTTTGCCGCCATCAATCAAGATCAAGTCCGGCATGTTTCGCGGCACGGGATTGAGTTGCGCCGGTAATTTTTCTTTTCCTTTTTTTGTTTCTTCGATGACGGGAAGCAATTCTCCGGTGGCGCCTGGAGAAGTTGTTTGCGTTTCAGAAATTTTCGGCGGCGCGCCTTCTTTCAACAGACGTGAGTACCGGCGTCGCACCGTTTCCGCCATGCACGCAAAATCGTTTTGCCCGACCACAGTCTTCATCTTGAACTTGCGATAGTTCGAGCGGTCGGGCCGCCCATTTTTGAAACTCACCATGGACGCCACGGCGAATGTCCCGCTGATATTTGAAATGTCGAAACCCTCAATGCGCATCGGCGGTCCGGGCAGATTCAACACTTGCCCCAACTCGGCGAGATCGCGTTGGGGTTCAATCGCCACCGGCAGCGTGTAAGGCAGCCGCTCAAATTTATTGGTGCGGCTCGTCGTCTGTTTCAAATCCGCGATGGCGTCCCGATACATCGCGGCCTTCTCATAATCCTGCGCCGCCGCCGCCTTGCGCATTTCGTCGGTGAGTTGCTCCTGCATCTCCTCGCATTGGCCGGAGAGAAAATCGCACGCGGCCTTCACTTGCTCGAGATATTGCTCGCGCGTGACGTTGTTGATGCATGGGGCGGTGCAAAATTTCAAATTGCCGTAGAGGCAATGTTTGTAATCGCGTTCGGTCGGCGTGAGCGGACGGCAGCCGCGCAAATGAAATTGCCGGCGCACCATGTTCAGCGTATTGCGCAAGGCCGACGCATGCACGAACGGCCCGAAATAGCGCGCGCCATCCTCCTGCTTGAAACGCGTCAGGACGAAACGCGGGATGGGATCATTCAGGTTCAACTTGAGCATGAGAAAGCGTTTGTCATCGCGGAAGCTGATGTTGTAACGCGGATGAAATTCCTTGATGAGTTTGCTTTCGAGCAGCAGCGCCTCGGGTTCGCTACGCACGATGTGGACATCCAGATCGTGGATCGCTTCCACGAGCGCCTTGAATTTCAAGTCCCAGCCGAACCGCCGCGACGGTTGGAAATACGAACTGACGCGCTTGCGCAAATCCCGCGCCTTGCCCACGTAAATCACCGTGCCGAACCGGTCCTTCATCAGGTAAATCCCCGGCTTATGCGGTAACTCCTGCAATTTTTTTCGCAACGATTCTGGCGTGGACATATTCTTCAAACGGACGAATCCATATATGTAACCCGCTTTTAAAGTAATACAATCCTCGCCAATGGGAAGGCTTGGGGCGAGCCCGACAAATTTATCGGATTAAACGCCCGCCCGCAAAAAAATTTGTTACCTTTAAGCCACCGCGTAAATATATGGAGTGAAATGTCGAATGACGATCTAACCTTGCTGCGCGATTATTCCCGGGACCGTTCCGAGGATGCCTTCGCCGCGCTCGTCACACGCTATGTGAATCTTGTTTATTCAGTGGCGCTGCGGCAAACAGGCGATCCGCATCTCGCCGAGGAAATCACCCAAGCGGTTTTCATCCTGCTCGCGCGCAAGGCCGATTCACTGGGATCGAAAGTCATTTTACCGGGCTGGCTTTGCCGCACCGCGCGAAATGTCGCGGCCAATGCGCTCACTCTTCAACGGCGGCGGCAACATCGCGAACAGAAGGCATATATGGAATCTCGGTTGAACGAACCCGGGCCGGAACACGATGCCTGGCAGCAAATCGCCCCGCTGCTCGATGCCGCGATGGACCAGCTCGGCCAGCAACATCACGACGCCGTCGTGCTGCGTTTTTTCGAGAACCGCAATTTCAAGGACGTCGGCGTCGCGCTGGGCGTAAGCGAAGACGCAGCCAAGATGCGGGTGAGTCGCGCGCTGGAAAAGTTGAGAAAGTTTTTCACGAAGCGCGGCGTGGTTTCGAGCGCGGCCAGCATCGCCGGAGCCATTTCCACTAACTCCATCCAGGCCGCGCCCGCCGCGCTTGCGGGCACGATTTCTGCCGCCGCATTTTCTGAAGCTGCCACGTCCATTTTCACCGCGACCAAAGTCATTGCCATGACCACTCTGCAAAAAGCCATCATCACCGCGGCCGTCGTCTCCATCGTCGGCGCGGGAATTTTCGCCGTGCGGCTGAACTCGCGGTTGCGCGAACAAAATGAAGCGTTCCAACAACAACAGGCATTGCTCGCCAGTCAACTCGAGCAATTACAACACAACCGCGCCGACGCCTCCAACCGGATCGCATCGTTGACGGGTGAGCTGGCGAAGAACCGGCGCAACGATGCGGAGTTGCTCAAGCTTCGCGGCGAGGTGACGCAATTAACAGGGGCATCAAGTGAGCCAAGTGCGGCTGCGGAAAAAATTTGGCTCAACAAAATCGTGAAGCTCAAAAAGATTCTCCAGGAGAGGCCCGACAAGCGGGTTCCCGAGATGCAATTTTTGACCGAGAAGGATTGGGGCGACGCCTCGTGGGACGCGGATTTCGATACCGAGGACGGAATCCGCGTGGCCTTGAGCAACCTGCGCGGCATGGCCGAGAACACGTTCCTGAATGAGATGATGAAGGCGGCGATGAAAAAATATCTCGCGGCCAACAATGACATTTTGCCCGCGAGCCTGCTTCAGCTTGAGCCATTCTTCGATGTGCCGGTCACGGACGATATGTTGCAGCGCTATAAGCTGGTTCAAACTGGCAAGGTGGATAATGCGGCCGCCCTCGTGGAACTCACCGGCGAAACGGATCCCGACTACGATTCAAACCACGGCATGTCCATCAACGGCGCATGGGGCGGCGGATTCAACCGGGTTCAGCAAGCCATTCAAACCGCCGCGACTGCGTATGCTGGCGATAACAATGGCCAACTGCCTACTGACCCTTCACAAATAACTTCTTATCTTTCCCGGACGGTGGACGCGGCGACCGTGCAAAAATATTTGAACCAAATGGCCGCCGATCGTCCGCCATCGGATGTGATTATATTAGGCTCCGCGCTAAAAGCCTACGCTGATCAAAACAACGGAAAAGAACCGGAAGACCCGGCTGGCTTGATGCCTTATATCACCACTCCCGAACAAAAAGCGGCGCTTCAGCGAATCATCGCCCAATACCCCTCAAAGTCCGCCGCCCAAACCGGTAAATAATTTCGCACTCAAATTAATCTTTCAGGCACATCTGGCGTATCCCTGCCCCTTGGTTTTTATCAATCCGGTTGACAAAATTTGCGCCACTGCCCATACACGACTCGTGTCCGCGCAACCGATGATTGAACGTCTGCGCACGCCGGAGGAAGCGCAGGCGTGCGCCACGCTCATGGCGGAATCCGAACCGTGGCTTACGCTTCGATTCAATCACGCCGCCGTGGTGGCCGTGCTCAATGGGCCAACGACGGAAGTGTATCTTGCGCGCCTCAACGGCGAATTCACCGGGCACATTCAGATCAACATGAGTGGCGCGTTCGCGGGTTACATCCAGACCATCGCCGTCGCGCCCGCGTGGAGGAACCAGGGCATCGGCGAGGCGCTCATTCATTTTGCCGAGCAACGGATTTTTCGCGACAGCCCAAATGTGTTCCTGTGCGTGTCCGATTTCAATTTGCGCGCGCAAAAATTGTATGCCCGGCTCGGCTACGAACGCGTCGGCGAACTCAAGGACTACGTCATCGCGGGCGCTTCCGAATTTCTCCTGCGCAAAACAATTTCGCCGAAACGCGATTTCAAGCGCACCTCGTGACATTCACGCGACTTCGCGCGCATCCACGCGCGTCAACTTCGGTTCCACGAAAAACGACTCCTCCTGAACCACTTGCGCGCCGGCCTTCCGCAAATCAGCCTCGTTCAAAATCTGCGCGGCGACGTCAGCCAAAATCTGCTCCTTATTGATTTCCTCTTTCACGCGGATGTAGGCGTGGCCCCACGCCAAATCACGGAGCGTTTGCAACACGCTATCCCACTTGCATTTGGAAACCGTTTTCAACTTCGGCGTGCCCGTGCGAAAGCCCGCGATGCCGTGCGTGAACTCGATGGATTTTCGCTGGCCGAACTCCGCCGGGTTCGCCTCGGCCCATTCGCGCGCAGTCGCGGTTTTTTCTTCCAACACTTGCGCGAGCGAAGCGAGGCGTCCCTCATAACTGTCGCGTACACCCTGTAATTCGGCATCCATATTCGCGGCGAGCAAGGTTTCATTGAGTTTCAGACCGGCGATTTCGCGCATGAGCAATTCCATTTCGGCGCGGGTTTTGAGGACGGGCGTTTTCAGTTTGATGCGGTTGTTCATGGAGCCTTTCGTGCTGGCCACACATAAGTGCGGCGGGTTGGTTTTTGTTTGAAAAATTCTTCCTTGCGTTGACCCGGATTCGGCGCTCATAGACCGCCGCTACCAGGAGATTATGCCATTCTTCGTTGCTTTAAAAATTCCACGACACTCGCGCGCGTGATCAATGGCGATGCCTTCGGACCACGCCGCAGACTAACTGCCGCGAACGCCCCGGCCTTCAGCAAATTAACGACATGCTGGCTCAGGCACGAAAAACATTGGGCAATCTCCGTGCCGCGCAAAATCGGCTCGTGCGGAAAAAGTGTCTGGCGAAAAGTCGCCGCTGAAAGCCGCATCTTGATTTGAAACTGACGCGCTGCCTGGCTGCGCGCGCGAAAATCTTTTCCGGGCGCGACGTTGGGTTTCACCACCATGCCCGCCGGCAAAATCCTTTCGATGATCTCAGCGAATTCCGCCGCTTCATCACGCCGCGGTTTTTGCGGCGGAGCCCAAAGACCCGTGTACTCAAATAAGCTTTGGCGTAGCACCCGCACCTCACGCCGCTCGGCGTCCGGGCGGCGAATATCAAACGCCCAGCGCAAATGTCCATCTTCGATCAAGGCCAGCACCTCGCGCGGTTTTTTGTTCAGGAACATGCAAACGGCGGGCATTGGAACCAGCGGACGCCTCGCCGTGAAACCAAAATCGAACGGACGTGGAATCGGCGCGACGACCGGGCGCGGCGGGCGTCCCCGGCGGCGGGCGGTTTGGCATTGGCCAAGTGGAATGGTGCGATGTCGCTTCATGGCAGCTTGTAAAGACAGCATTGCTGGGAATATCTCCTTGCGTTTGGCACCAAAACCTCCATACTGAAGCTATCTTTAGGGAATTAATGCCTATGCGTCAACCAAAAAAAGCATCTTTAGAGCAAATATTATCAGAACGGCTGAGAATTTGCCGCCTGCGCTTGGGCCTGACTCAGCAGGGACTCGCTAAATTGACCGGTTTTTCGCTGAGCGCCATTGGGAATTGGGAGAGCCGCCAGAATTCACCGACGCCTACGAAACTGGCGGTGCTGGCCAAAAAACTTGGCGTGACGATTGATTACCTGCTTGGCAATGACAACACCGCGCCCCCGGCCAACGCTTCTTCGCGCGCGGAAATTCGCGAGGTTCCCATCGTGGCGTGGGCGCACGCCGGCGAACTGGTGGCTTACACCGACCTTGACGCCTCGTGGCACGAATACACCGCCACCACTTGCCGCGACGAAAATTGTTTCGCCGTGATCATCGAGGGCGATTCGATGGAGCCCAAATATGGCGCGGGCGACATCGCAATCCTGATGCCGAACGTCGAGCCGCGCAACGGTTGTCTGGTCGTTTGCAAATTGAAAAACGAAGGCGTGTTCTTCAAGTTGTTCCACCAGTCCAACGACGGCAAAATCTTCCGGCTTTCGAGTTACAATCCGGTTTATCCCGTCATGGAATGCAAGAAGGACGATTTCATTTGGATTTACCCAGTGGCGCAGGTGACAAAAAATGTGTGGCGATAAAAACACACGCTGTATGGCAATCCCGCAGGGACGAAAGAAATCGCAGCACTCCACCAGCGATGCCACCCTCCCGGCGCCCTCAATCAAGGGAGGGCGAGCGTACTCGCGAGCCGTGACTAATCAATAATCCCCGCCCCCGCAAGCCGCATAACAAAACCAAATGCATTCATCTCCCACCCTCGCGGCGCAACCGCGCCGCCCACCCCTTCCCACTACCCGCTTGCGCTCTGTCTTAACCACGTCCGCAGGACTATAACGGCTGGCAGCATGTTTATTAAGATTTGTGACGGCGTAGGTTTTAATCAATTGTGCGTAGTCCACTTCGGCACCGAACGCTTGGTCAATCGCTTCTGGATACGCCGCCATTGCGTCGGACGTGATTTGCGGCTTATTTGGTGATGCGGCTCGCCAAATCACTCATAAACGTCTTGGCGTGGTAGGAATCGCGCTTGCCGACAACGAACGAGGGAATGAGCTTGGAAGGGACATCCATCGCAATGAACGTCCAGACATCGCCCATACTGTCAATGGCTTCGAGTGCGCTGGCATTTTTTTCTTTTTGCCGATAAATCCCCAAATTTCATCCACTTCGATTTGCGGGCAGGTCAAGCCGCGCATCTTTTCATCTTGAATCTTGGCGCACGCTTCGCCGACGCGAACACCCAAACGCATCACCGTATCGCGGTGAATTCCCGTCATGCGCTCAATGCTGCGAATGCTGTTGCCTTCTGCCAGCATGGATACCGCCATTACTTTCTTTCCGGTTTCAAGGTTGTTTGCCATAAAATTTATTCTGGACTTGTTGTGCCACAGAAAGTATATTTGTCAAATACTATTTGTGGCACAAAAACAAAATAAAAAAATGGGCAGGCCGAAGCTCCCCAAAGGGGAAGCCAAAAGTGAGCTGATTCGCGCTCGCGTCACTCCGTCTGAATACAAATCCTTTGAAAATGCCGCTAAATCAGCGGGTAAGGATATTTCAGAATGGGCAAGAAAGACTCTTATTGATGCGGCGATTTCGCATTAAATCGTACTTACGATTTCCTTAAACAATTTTACTCTATCCTGCCTTTTTGCGGCGTCTGTCGTTTGCTTTTCCGAAAGGTCAATATAGCTCTTAATCTTTTTTGCTATTGTGGGGGTGATGCCGTAAGGACTATTTCCTGTAATAGCAGCATCAAATTTAATCAAATTATCAACGCGCGCAGGGGGAAATGCCGTCACATAATTTATAGGCAAAACATGTCGAATCTCCTCAATTAATGCGGTGACCAAAATATAGAAATGCGTTTGATCTGTAGCCCATCTGGTTTTGCCAAGATTAGAACTTTTGTAAGCGCGTTCCAAAAATGAAAAAACGCGGCTGATTTGATCAACCTGGAGTGATGTCAATTTGGGGGTTTTGGGGCGGCTTTGTTTGCGGCTTATCAAATCTTTAAGAATTTGGCTCGGTTTGCGATGTTGCGAAGTGGCGGCAAACAAAGCGAATTCACATAGTCTTTCCCACATAACATCTACGCGGTTCTGCGCATCATCAACCCGATTGACTATGTCTAAATGCTTCATCACCCTCGAAAACGAAGACGATTTTATTTTTATGTTTGTGTCCCTACCTCGCTTTTCTTGAATGGCAATCAAATGGAAAAGCTGCTTGAAAAAAGCGTCTTTCAGATAAAGTGCTTTTACGATGTCAAAGCGAGTTACTTTGATTCCAGACTGATTGATGTCCACGAAAAGCTGTATGATTTCTTCGAGAGTTACCTCGTCATCAAAATCAATTTCAATAATTGATAATGGATAATCTCTAAACTTTATCACTTCGCTATTGGAAAGCTCTTTTAAGCTTTTTTGGCTCCCCGCGACCGTCGTTTTAAAACCCACCTGCTTTCTGTCCTTTCGACTGTGGATATAGGACGTCCATTTAGGAATTCTCAAATCGTCTCGGTCGTGTCCAATAAAAAGCAATATGCTTTCAAGCCTTTGCTTTCCGTCAAGAATAACGAAATTGTTTTTTGAGCCAACGGGCGTTTTGTATAAAAAAACGGCAGGAACAGGCTTTCCCTCAATTATGTTTTTCAACAAACCTTGGCGCAGTTTTGAAGGCCAAACTCGCCCCCTCTGGAAAGGCGGCGTTAAATCAATAACCTCGTCGTTAAACGATCCAACAAGTTGTTCGATTTTCCATTGGCTTAGGGAGAATTTCACGCGGCGAATCATGCATCACCACCTTTCCCTGCGTCAAACGCATTCGCTAGGCAGAAATTGCCGTTTTTCCAAATTAGGACACTACCGTTTTTTCTCGCCAATGGCGGCAAATATGTTTAGCTGGACGAGTCGCTAAATCACGGTTGGCAAGCCGGGGCCATGACGCGGCGGCGCGAAGTTTTTGTCGTAACACCGGCGGTCAATAGATCATGAAGTGTCGTATCTGGTTAATTGTTTTGGGGGTATTGTGCTGGCTCACAGCGCCGAATTCCACCTTCGCCCAGGGAACCGCGTTCACGTATCAGGGGAACCTGAATTTGAACGGCGCCACCACCAGCGGCGTGTATGATTTTCAATTCAAGCTCCATCCGGCGCTGGGACTGACAAATCAGGTTGCCAATACGATCACGAATACTGCCGTCGCCGTGACCAATGGCTTGTTCACCACCGTTGTGGATTTCAGTTATACTTTTCCGATAAGCCCGCTTTATCTGGAAATCGGCGTGCGGCCAAACGGCAGCACCGGCGCGTTCACCGCGCTCGCCCCTTATCAACTCATCACTTCCGCGCCTTACGCGGTGCAGGCGCTCACCGCGGCGAATTTCAACGGCACAATTTCCGATGCGCAACTTTCGAGCAACATCGTCACCCTCACGAATACAGTGACGTTCACGAACCAGGTCGTTTTTTCCCAGGCCATCGGCGGATTCAATGGGATGTTCAACGGCGTTACGGCCGGCACGAATACCGGAACCTTCATCGGCAACGGCGGATTGATCACGAACTTGAATATCACGAATCTCGTTGGCGTGGTGCAGAGCAATCCGAATTTCCAACTCGTGCAAGCGGGGACGCAACAGGCGGTCGTCGCCAATAATTATCTCACGACGAACAGCGCCAGCGTCACGCTGCTCCTGCCCGCCACGGGCGTAACGGCCGGGAGTACCTTGCGCTTTTCCGGCTCGGGGGCGAATGGCTGGACGATTGGCCAGACGGCAGGTCAATCCATCATCGTCAGTCCGCTGGGCTTGCCCGCGGGACAAAACTGGTCGTCGAATAGCATGGCGTCGCAAGAGTGGCAGACCCTGGCTTCGTCGAGCGATGGGCTGCGCCTGATCGCGGGTTACGGCGGGCTGGGTTTCATTTATTATTCGGCGGATGGCGGGGTCACGTGGACAAAGAGCGATGCGCCTGGCTTAAATTGGAAGGGCCTCGCGAGTTCGGTGGATGGTTTGCACATGCTGGCGGCTCCGAGTGGCGGCGCGGTGGGCGGATACGTTTTCACCTCCACGAACGGTGGCGTGCATTGGGTCGGCCAGATCAACGGATTGCTGAACACATCGTATAGCTGCGCGGCTTCATCGGCGGACGGGATCAATTTGGCCGTCGCGGTCGGCAGCGGGAGTGGCGCGATTTATACTTCTAACAACGGTGGCACAAATTGGATTTCGCGCACGAACGGACAGAACTGGACGGGCATCGCGTCATCAGCCAGCGGAACAACGCTGGCCGCATGCGCGAGCGGCTTTGCGCCGCTTTACATTTCCAAAAATTCGGGCGTGACGTGGGCGACGAACGGCCCATTCGGTTCCTATAGCGCCATCGCCTGCTCGGCGGACGGCAACAAAATAGTCGCCACGATAAACGGCGGCGCAATCTACACTTCCGGCGACGCCGGCACGACGTGGACCGCGCGCACGACGAATAACGCGTGGACGTGCGTCACGTCTTCCGCAAGCGGCGTGAACCTCGCGGCGGCCTCCAGCCTCGGATATCTTTATACTTCGAGCGACAGCGGGCAGACCTGGATAATCCGCACTAACAGTTTTGGTTCGTTGACGAAAGCGTGGGATGCAGTCACCTCATCCGGCGATGGCTCGCGGCTCGTCGCTGCGGTCAACAACGGCACTCTCTACACGTCCATTGCCGCGACTACTGTCGGAACCAACGGTGTGTTGATGGGCAAACAATATTCGAGCGTCGAATTGCAATACATCGGCAATGGCCAATGGATGCCGCTGGCATTCTCCGGCGTGTTTACGGTGTTTTGAAGTTCTCCGTTCTCCCGACGACTTATTCACTGGGACATGCTTTGTCCCACGCCTGGTTGGAAACTCCGCCTGAACAAAGGAGTTATCCATGTCCAAAAAAGATCAATTTCTGCGCGCCGTGCAACGAGTGGACCCGCGCTCTCCACACGACCTGCCACTCACCTTCCGCTGGGCGCTGAACCTGCGCGAGCGAGCCATTCCGCGCGATGTGGAATCTGCCGCAAAAAAATTTATCACGCTCGTCTCCCGGTAAGGCGCTAAATCAAATTGAACCGCGGAGACGCAGAGGCGCGGAGGTCCTTACGGAGGGCGAATGAGAGAAAAGCCACGGATGGAACACGGAACAAAATTTCCTTAACCGTGTTTTATTCGTGTTCCATCCGTGGCTAAAATTTTTGTTTTCTCCGCGCGTCCGCGCCGCGGTTAAAATGTTTTTTAAATTGGAAGTTCTTCCATGGACGGATAGCCGTGTTGTTCGCGGCCGACGTCGGCGTCGTATTTCTTCGTGGACTTGTAAAGTTCGAGATGGCCGTCGGCGGCGAGCGGCGCGCAACGCTCACGAAGCGCCTGCATTTCTTCGGCGCTCATCGGTTTGAAGCCGCGCGCGATAGCCAGATTTTGATGCAATACATTTATCGAATCCATGCCACTGATCGTCGTTGAAACCGGCAGACTCATTGCGTATCGCAAAGCCTCTTGCGCCGTCACTGCCCCATGCAGAATCGGCTGGGCATCGCCGCCCAGACTTTTCATTCCCAGCGCGCCCATGCCCCGGCGCAGAGCTTCCGGCAGGACTTGTTGCTCGAAACTTTTATACGTTGCGTCGAAACAATTCAGCGGCATCTGCACCGTGTCGAACGCATAATTATACGAAAGCATCTTAAGATGGATGGACGGATTTTTGTGGCCGGTGAATCCCACGAACCGCACTTTGCCCTGGCGTTTTGCTTCGTCGAGCGCCTCGATGACGCCGCCTGCCGCGAAGTGCCGCTCGGGGTCATTATAATAAACACACTCATGCACCTGCCAGAGATCGAGATGGTCAGTTTTGAGGCGGCTGAGCGATTGTTCAAGCTGATGCATCGCAACTTTTTTATCGCGGCCATGCGTGCAGACTTTGGTCATGAGAAAAACTTTGTCGCGGTATCCGCGCAAAGCTTCGCCCATCCAGCGCTCGCTTTTGCCGTCGTTATATTCCCAGGCGTTGTCGCAAAAATTCACGCCGGCATCTATCGCTTCATGGATGAGGCGCGCCGCGTCTTTGGCCGAGTCCATGGTCCCGATGTGAAATCCGCCGATGCCGATTACAGAAATATGTTCGCCGGTTTTCCCAAGCGGCTTGCGCGGGATGCTGTCCGGACCGGTCGTGATCATCTCAAGCGGTGCGAGCGCGGCTGCGGTGGCGTTGCGTAGAAACGGCCCCGCGAGAACCGCACCCGCGCTGACCAAACTGGTTTGCAGAAAATTGCGGCGGCTGGCGCCCGCATTTTTTCCGGTGACGGTTTCAACAGAATTCATAATCACATTCCGATCGGTTCCCATCCGCCGTTGCCTTTCTTGAACATGTCTTTGACTTCCTTCTGCTCTTTATCAATCGGAAAGCCATGCGGCATGCGCGTCATGGGGTTGTCGAATTTCAACGAAACTTTATAAGGTTCAAAGCGGCCATCGGCGGCGGGATCGGCGCAGCGGCGCCGAAAATCTTCCATCTCCGTTTCTGTCATCGGCGTAAAATGATGCGCGGCGTGAAGATTCTTGTGCAACAACTCCAGCGAATCCATGCCGCTGATGGTCGTTGCCACTGGCAGGCTCATCGCGTAGCGCAACATTTCTTCCGCCTTGAAGACGCCTTTCTTGACCGCCTCGGCGGTGCCATTCATGGGCTTCATTCCCAGAACGGCGATGCCGCGTTTGATCGCTTCGGGCAAAACAACTTTTTCAAAACTAAAAAAATTCGCATCGAACGGATTGAGCGGCATCTGCACGGCATCAAACGCGTAACCCATTTGGATCATGCGCAGATGAATAGCGGGATCTTTGTGGCCGGTAAAACCGACGAAACGCGTTTTGCCTTGTTGCTTCGCCTGATCCAGCGCTTCCAGCACACCGCCGGTGGCGTAAGCCAGATCAGGATCATTGTCATAAACCACGCCGTGAATTTGCCAGAGATCCAAATGGTCGGTGCGCAGGCGGCGCAAGGATTCCTCGAGCATTTGCATCGCGAGTTTCGCGCTGCGGCCGTGGGTGCAAACCTTCGTCATCAAAAAAACCTTATCGCGCCGGCCTTCCAGCCCGCGCCCGAGAATATTTTCCGTTTTGCCATTCCAATATTCCCAGCAGTTATCGAAAAACGTGATGCCTCCATCCACCGCCTCTTGAACCAGGCGAATCGCATGATCCACGCTTTTCAAATCGCCGAGATGATGCCCGCCACAGCCCAGCGCGGAGATTTGTGTGTCCGCGCGGCCAAACTTGCGCATGGGCATGGTGCCGGGTACGGATGCGGGCGGAAGGTTCGTTGTCGAAACGGGTGAATTGGTTTGCGCACCGGCATTGATGGCGGCGCCGAGGCTGAGAAGCCCGGCGGTTTTCAAAAAATCACGGCGGGCAAAAGCCGGATTAGCAGCGGCGAAATTCATAGGTGCATCTCGACAGCGCTCAACGCAGCCGAATGTCAGCCAATTTCAGCAGCAAATATGCCGCCGCCAGTTTTTGCCGGGGGATGCAGAACTCGCGAACGGATAAGAACTGATTCTCGTTTTATGCAACAACCAACGAATAAGAGTATGCAAAATGCGCGAGACGGATTCAGAGGTGGATAAGTTTTCTGCCGCCTTGGTGGAATTTGGTAACGCGGCAGCACCCCTTATCTCTTTCGGCCTCAACCCAGCTTTTGAATGGAGTCGCGGATCTTGCGCTCGATGAATTCCTGGCGGCCCGCATCCAGGATTTTGCCGCCATCCTGTTCATTGATGTAGAACGTGTCAATTGCCGCGCCGCGCTCGGTGACGATCTTTGCGGCGGTGATGTTCAGATCCAGTTCCGCCAGCGCGAGCGAAATCACATACAGCAAACCGACGCGGTCTTCCGTTTCAATTTCAATCGCGGTGCGGCTGTCGGACGTTTCATTGTCAAAACGGATGCACGTGGGCATGCGGTCGCCTTCGTAGGATTGATACGGCGGACGATTGCCTTTTTGTTTCGCCACCAGCGCGGGAAAATCCACGTCGCCGCCGGTCAAAACTTTCGCCAGCAGTTTCTCGAATTTTTCTCGCTCCTCCTTGTTCGCCATCGCGCCGGTGCGGGCATCGGTCACGAAAAAAGTGTCGAGCACGATGGCATCCGAGCGCGTGAAAATCTGCGCGCTGAGAATGTTCAAACCGCTGGCGCTTAGCGAACCGGCGATGTGATGGAACAACTCGGCGCGGTCCCACGTGCAAATTTTCACGACGGTAAAACCGCGATCGGGTTCGTTGTGCCAATCCACAATCGGCTCGAGCGGATGATTGTTATCGGACAGTTGCACATGCAAAAACCGATGTGAGAGCACGAGGTCGCGAGTGATTTCCGGCGCGGTGTGAATCTGGAAATAGCGTCCCGGCAACGCGCCAAAATGGGCATGCAATTCTTCCGCCGTGATCCGCCCCGGCAGCGAACGGCCGATTTCCTCGGCGAGCAATTCGCGCTGGCGCGCCTCGGCGCGAATGAAGTCCGTGCCGCCGGCCAGCTCATGCACCGTCTTGCGATAAAGCGTCCACAGCAGCGCGTCCTTGAAATCGTTCCACAATTTATCGCTCGTGGCCATCGAGTCCGCGAACGTATGCAGCGTGAGCATGGCGAGATTCGCGGGAGTTTGAATCTCCTTCGCAAATGCGCGGATGACAGCGTTATCGTCAAGATCGCGGCGTTGCGAAATGTTCGCCATCGTCAAATGGTTTTCGATGATGAGCCGCAGCGAATGAGTCGTCGCACCATCGAGCGCAAGGCGTTTGGCGACGCGCGTGGCTTGTTGCGCGCCGATCACCGCGTGTTTGCCGTGGCCATCGGATTTGCCGACGTCATGCAGCAGCAGCGCGAGGTAAAGCAGGAACGGCTGGCCGAGATCCTGGAAAAGTTGCGCGTAATGCGCATACGGCTCCTCGCTCGCCTCCCAGATGCGGTCAAGTTTTTCGAGGCACATCAGCGTGTGCTCATCGGCGGTGTATTGATGATAAAATTCGTGCTGCACGAGGCAGGTGAGCCGGCCGAATTCGGGAATATATTTGCCGAGCAAACCGACTTCGTGCATCTGGCGCAGGACGGGCGCGACATTGCCGCGCTGGTTGAGAATCGTCAGAAAAGTTTCGCGCACGTGTTCGTCGTAAAGAAACGCGCGATCGGCAAGCGAAAGCTGGCTGCGGATCAATTGCGCCAGATCGGGGTGCAACTGAAGACCGCGCTGCTGCGCTTGCAGAAACACGCGCATCAGGCGGCGCGGTTGATCCCGGAAGACGCGCGGATTCGCCGCGTGGATATAACCGTCAATGAACTTAAAACCATCCACGACGTTTACCTCAAGTTCGCGTTTCTTGCGGCCGATCAACCCGCGAAAAAATTGCAATCGCTTCGGCGCCGGCAACAGGGCGAGGCGCTGTTCGAGCGTGCGGTTGATGATGTAAATATTGCGGAAGTGCGTGTAAAGCTGCCGCATGAATTTCTCCAGTCGCACACTGGGCGAACGATCGTGAAAGCCAAGATTGTGCGCGACGGCGGGCTGCACATTTTTGCTGAGCGCATCCACCGGGCGGCCCACGTGGTAATGCAATTCGTTGCGCGCGCGCAATAAATAATCGTAAGCGGTTTCAAGCTGCTTGCGCTCGGACTCGGTGATGAGTTCGCGCTCCTGCAATTCCGCCAGCGTGCGCGTGCGATATTTGAAATACGCCATCCACAATAGATTCTGATGATCGCGCAAACCGCCGCAGCCATTCTTGATGTTCGGCTCCTGCATCGAGGGCGAGTTGCCAAATTTCGTATGGCGCGCCGCCTGGTCTTCCAGCCGCGCGGCGATATATTTATTTTCGTTTCCCTCGACGAGCTTCCGCACAATCGTCTTCTGCAATTTCTTGTAAAGATCCTCGCTGCCCGCGATCAGGCGCGACTCGATCAATGCCGTCTTGGACAGCATGTCCTCCTGCGCGTTGGAAACGCAGTCGTCAATATTGCGCACCGAATAACCAACCTTGAGGCCGAGGTCCCACAGCGGATAAAGAATGCCGTCCATCATCCGCGAAAGAATGAGCAGGGGCTTGTTCCCGGCCGAAACCTGGCCTTCGTGCAGGAACATGAAATCAATATCGCTTTGCGGATTGAGTTCGGCGCGCCCATAGCCGCCGATGGCGATAAGGGCGATGGGCGGGAAATTTTTTTGCGATTCGGGACTGAAAGTCAGTACGATGGAATCCCACATCCGGCGTAAAATGAGGTCGAGCATTGCGGCGCGGGCGCGGCAAATTTCGAGGCCGCCCGCGCCGGCCCGGTGCAGGATTTTCAAACGATGCGTCTCGACCTTCAAAAAAGTTTTGAAGCGCGCGAGTTCTTCGTTTGGAACGTGGCCGGCTGGATAAGCGAGCCGCACCGCGGCGTTGGCTTCCATTCTTTCAATCAACGTAGGCATCCTGACACAGAGTGGTGCGAAAACAGTTTGAAGGCAAGCATGGGCGCATTCCGCCGCCGACTTAGGGAATTTTCACGGCACAAAAAGCGCCTCCCTATGGACCGCGGGTCCATGACCCGCAGCAACTCTCGCAAAGATCGCCGCTTTCGGTTAGCACACATATTTAAAATCAAAGTTCATGATTTTGCAGTGGGCTGAGTCCGAGCGGCTTGACCTT
Source organism: Verrucomicrobiia bacterium (assembly GCA_036268055.1). Classification (NCBI taxonomy): domain Bacteria; kingdom Pseudomonadati; phylum Verrucomicrobiota; class Verrucomicrobiia; species Verrucomicrobiia bacterium. The sequence continues at coordinate 130,714 of DATAUW010000036.1, forward strand.
ATGGACCTTGCTGCGGGTCATAGACCCGCGGTCCGCAGGAATTCAGCGCTCATAGAGCGCACTACCTTCGGAAACTTTCAAATGGTTATACTTCCAAATAATCCAAAACCTTGTGGCGCTGCCGGTGTTTGCTAGAGTCACCGAACGCATGGCACACGAGCCAGACCCCGATGCCGCCCTCATGCTCCGCGTCAAGCGCGGGGATGATACTGCTTTTGCCGAATTGGTGGAGAAATACAAGCAGCCGGTCATGAACCTCGTGTATCGTATCCTCCACGACGCCACCGAAGCCGAGGACCTCGCCCAGAATGTTTTTTTGCAGGTCTATAAATCCGCGCATCGCTACGAAGTGACGGCGCGCTTTTCCACCTGGCTCTTCACCATCGCGCGAAATCTTTGCCTCAACGAAATCCGCCGCCGGTCCCGTCATCCGGCCGATTCGATTGAAGCCCCGCATTCGGAATCCGAGGACCAGCCAGCGCGGCAATTCGAGGACACCAAAAATTTTCTGCCGACGGAAAATCTTTTGCACTCGGAATTGGAAAACAAAATCGAGCAGGCGCTGGCGGAATTGCCCGAGCTGCAACGCACGGCCATCCTGCTTTGCCGCCGCGACGACCTGAGTTACGAGGACATCGCCAAGGTGCTCGGAACCTCGCTTTCGGCCACGAAATCGCTGATTCATCGCGGGCGCGAGACGCTGAAACAAAAACTAAAACCTTACCTGCGCAGCGGCGATTGGAAAAAAACGCCAAATTGAACGCAACTTTGTCGGCCCACTGGTTTTACCTATCTAAGACGTTATGAACGAACAGGATTACAACCAATTACGCGAGAGCGGTTGGAGGCGTCCCCTCACGGAAAGCGAAACCGCTGAGTTGCAGAAGTATTGGGCGGCGCATCCCGCGGCGCGCGAGGAGTGGGAGAATGACGCGGCCTTGAACCGGCTGATGGAGCGTTTGCCATCGGCGCCAGCGGTGTCATCGAATTTCACCGCGCGCGTTTTGCAGATGGCAGCCTTGGAAAAGGCGGCGCGGGAACGCACGAATGGGCGGGCCGGGTTTGGCTGGGACTATTTGCGAAGCTGGTTGCCGAAGGCCGCCGTCGCCGCGCTCGCCATTACTTTAGGCATTGCCAGTTATCACATGCACGAAGTCAACACGCACGCCGCGCTGGCGAAAAATGCCGTGGAATTCACCGCAGCCGTGGCGGCGTCTGATCCCGAAGCGATTGGCGACATCGAACCCATCCGTCAACTAAGCGATGCCCAGCCGAAGGCGGACGTCGAGTTGATCGCGTTGATGAAATAAAATGACCTCGCGGGTTCGCCATTTGCTTTTGCTGCTGGTGTCGCTCACCGCGACGGGATTCGCCCCGCTGCTCGAAGCCCAGCCGCCCGCTCCGCCTTCACCCACGGCTTCCGTCACTCTGCCGCCCATGCCGAGCGTGACTTCGCCGGTGGATGTGTTTCGGAAATTGCTAGCGATGACTCCCGAGGAGCGTGAGCTTCAACTGTCGAAACGTCCGCCGGAAATTCGCAAACGCATTCTCGCCAAGCTCCAGGAATATGCGGCGATGAAGCCTGACGACCGCGATTCGCGGTTGCGCGTCACGGAGCTTCGCTGGTTTCTGCTCTCGCTCATGAATCAACCGCCGGGCATGCGCACGAACACGCTTGCCGCCGTGCCGGACGCGGAACGCCAGCCCATTATTGATCGCTTGCAGCAGTGGGACAAATTGCCAGCGGATGAGCAGAAGGATATTTTGAAATACGAAAAGAGCATGGAACAATTCGTGGACCAAAGCCTGACTCATCACCTCGCGGCCACCAATATTTTGAATACGCCTTTGCCGCCCATGCCGCCGGGCGCGCTCAAGAGCCTCGATAATTTTTTGCAACTGCCGCCCGAACAGCGCCAGCAGATGTATGGGAGCTTCCAGCGTTTCTTCGAGTTGACCGATGCCGAAAAACAAAAGGCCGTGGGTTTGCTGCCGGACACTCAGCGCGAACAAATGGCCGCGTTGCTGCGCTCGTTCAAGGATTTGCCCCCGGCGGATCGTGCCGAACGCTTTCACGCGCTGGCAAGGTTGTCGAGCATGAGCGACGCCGATCGCGCCGAGTTCATGAAGAAAGCCGAACGCTGGCGCGAGTTATCTCCCGCCGAACGCGACGCCTGGCGCAGTCTGGTGCATCGGCTTCCGCCTTCGCCGCCGCTGCCGCCCGGAATGATTTTTCCCCCCATGCCGCCGCGCTCAGCCATGCAGGCCAGCACCGTGGAAGTCACAAATTCTTCGCCGTGAAGAATTCGCCGAATCGCCCTTGTCACCCTGCGGGACCGTCATTAAGTTGAGCCCGTGCATAGCATTGCATTTACAGTCGGCCCGCTGACCGTTCACTGGTACGGCATTCTCGTGGCCATCGGTTTTTTGACGGGCCTTTGGACGGCGGCGCGGCGCGCGCGCTTCGTCGGAATTTCTCCCGAAGTGATTTATGATTTCGGCCCGTGGCTCATCGTCGGCGGCATCCTTGGCGGGCGAATTCTTTACGTCATCTCCTATTGGCACGAACAATTCGCCGAACATCCCTTCCCGGAAATTTTCATGATTCAGCATGGCGGACTGGTTTTTTACGGCGGATTGATCGGGGCTATAGCGCTCGGAATGTTTTATCTTTACCGCAAAAAACTTCCGGTGTGGACGATCGCGGACATCATGGCGCCGAGCATTGCGCTGGGCTCCGCGTTCGGGCGCATCGGCTGTTTGATGAATGGCTGCTGCTACGGACGTGCTTGCAGCCTGCCGTGGGCGATCCGTTTTCCCGCCGACCACGAGACTCACGGTCTGCCGGTGCATCCCACGGAGATTTATGATTCCGCGCTGAACTTTCTATTTTTCTTTTTTCTCACGTGGCTGTTTTATCGCCGGAAATTCGACGGGCAAATCTTTGCGATTTATCTCGTCGGTTACGCGATCCTCCGTTCGTTCGTGGAATATTTTCGCGGCGATTACCCGGTTCATTATCTCTGGGGCGTGGCGACTCCCGCGCAAGTCATCAGCCTGGGCATCGTGACTGGCGGCTTGCTGCTTTTATATTTCCTGCCGCGCGTGATGATCAAACCCGGACAACCGGCGTGAACCGCGTGGCGGCGCAACACGCAATCTGCGCATGAGCACACGTCCGCTTTGGCTGGCCGGCGCGACGGCCACGGGTAAATCTGCGGTCGCTATTCTCCTCGCCGAACATCTCCACGGCGAAATCATTTCAGTGGATTCCATGCAGGTGTATCGCGGGCTGGACATCGGGACCGCCAAGCCGAATGCCGCCGACCAACGCCGCGTGCGGCATCATTTGATTGATGTCGCAGAACTCACTCAGCCGTTTGATGCCGCGCAATTTGTTCGATCAGCCAACGAAGCCGTGAAAGAAATTCAGGCGCGCGGGCGTCGTCCGATTTTTTGCGGCGGCACGGGACTTTATTTCAAAGCCTTCCTCGATGGCCTCGGCGAAGCGCCGCCCGCGGATGCCGCGCTGCGCGCAAAACTGGAAGCCACGCCACTGGTTGAGTTGCTCGATGAGTTATCGCAGAAAGACCCGGCGACGTTTGAAAAAATTGACCGGCAAAATCCGCGCCGCGTGATTCGCGCCGTGGAGGTCATCCGGCTCACCGGCAAACCGTTTTCCGCGCAACGCTCCGAATGGCCAAAGCAAAATAAAACTGGCGAAGCGCCGCCGATGATCTGGGGTTTGGCGCGCCAGCCGGCGGACTTGCACGCGCGCATCAACGAACGAGTGGATGGGATGTTCGAGCACGGACTCGTCGCCGAAGTGAAAAAATTATTGGAGCAAGGCCTGGAACAAAACCGCGCCGCGATGCAGGCGATTGGTTATCGTCAAGTGGTAGAGCATTTGCGCGGCGAACATTCCCTGGCGCAAACCATCGAACTGGTGAAAATCCGCACGCGACAGTTTGCCAAGCGCCAGTTGACGTGGTTTCGGCGGCAGTTGCCGATGAATTGGATTGAGTGCGAAGCGCGGGAAACGGCGGAGGCAGTCGCGAGTAGAATGATTGCACTGAAAGATTTTCCGCACGGCCAGTAGAAAATGTTCGTTGCGAATATTTTCTCATTGGCTATACAAGGGGATGGCGCTTTCCCACCCAAAAATTGTTGCTTTATTCTTTTCAGGCCTACTCTGTGGAGTTGCTTCCGGATGCGGCGGGCTTCAAAAATTCCAAATGGCAATAGATTCTGATCCGCAAGGAGCCAGAATCGAAATCAATAACGAATATATCGGTAAGACCCCAACATCTTATACCATCGCTGGAAATGGCGACCGTTCCTTTAATGGAAGCTGGGTGCAAGGCTCGATGATCGAATTAGTTGCCACGCCTTCAGCACAAGAAACCAACCTCTTCGTACAAAGAAAACTTTTTAGGCCAAGCGCCTTTTTTCAACAAGGCGACCATATTCCCGAAAAGGTATTTTTTGATATGCATTTGAAGACCGATCAAATCAACCTTAGCCAACCCGCACAGATCACTCATTGAAGAAAATGAAAAAGTATTTATTGGCCTTCCTTTTTACAGCGATTATTTGCCTCGGCTTCATTCAAGAAGACGACGCTGCCGATGTAGCTCCCCGGCAAAATTCAGAGTATGCCACCATAAGATGGTCCGGGCGTGATAACAGCTATATAATCAGGCCAAGCGGCCAGGTTGAATTTATTGGCCCGCAACTCGCAAAATTAAAGAAGCCTGACCGTGTGGACGATCGCTCTTTCTACATGAATGTCACCATGAACGCGCTAGCTAAGGAAGGTTATGAGTTTGCCGGGATTTCCAACGACGATATCATAATGAAACGCGCAGTGCATTAGCACCACAAAGTTTTAAAGTGCCGCATCAACCACAGACGCAATTCGGAACGATGAGCACGTAGGCATTTTCACTATCGGTGAGCGGCGGCGGTTGAACCATAAATTCGCCGGCGCAAGTGCCCACGCCGCTTGAACAGGAATTGCTCAGTGGCGCGCCGTTGTAATCCAGCAGGAAGGTTTTTTCGCAATAATTTCCCGCCATCGCGAAATAGCCGACCGCTTTGGCATAGACGTTCGGAATCCAGGTGGTGTTGCCGACTGGCTCGGGCACGAGCACGGACCACGCGGCCGCGCCCAACTGCGGAATGGAAACCGGGCCGGGGAATTGCGATGGGCCGTAGGTGTATTGCGGGGGCAGCAGGCGCGTGGGATCGTCGAGCGCGCCATTTTGTGTGCTGACGAGGGTGAACCAATTAACCTGGCTGACATCAATTGTCGCAAGCAAATCGTCGGTATCACTCTCAAGCATTGTGAGTGTGTATTGATTCGAGAGTTGGACATCCACGGTAACGACGATGCCGAAATTGGGATCGGTCACGGTGTGGATATAATGATCTTCGCTTACCTGCCACACGGAGCCTTCGACACTGGGCGTCAAGCCGGTGTAAGGGAAAGGCAGATACGGCGCGGTTTCCACGTTCGCGGAAGTGGGCGTCAAGCCGCCGGTTTCGTTTTCCTCAAGGGCGGTGGTGGCGGTGAGGTGATTGTAAAAATATTCGAGCGCGGCTTTTTGTTGCTGGGCGGCGGGGGAATTGTCGAGGGTGAGAATTTCCCAGCCATTGCGGGCGACGGATTTTTTGCGCTTGGGGGCGACGGCCTGGATTTTGTAGTCGCGGCGTTCGATGGCGTCCCAGGTGAGGGCGATGTTGCGGAAGAAACCGACGCGGAAGGATTCGAGGTAGGCGCTGAGGAGTTGGGGCGTGAGCGAGGGGATGGGATTGAAGCGGGCGCGGATGCTGAGTTGAATGCGCTCGGGGGTGATGAGGTCGGTGGGTTGGGGGACGTTCATGGGATGAGTGGTTATTGAAAAATTGAATGCGCCGGACGGCGGGCGGGGTTGGTCGGGAGGGCGGACTCGGTGGGGACCCGGGTGGGATGGGCACCGTCCGGCGCGGTGGAAAAACGCGGGAGCGAAGGGCTGGCGGAGGAGGCGCCCGGCGGGGGCGTCTGACTTTCGACTCTCACGTTATGACGTTTTGTCATGCTCCTGTTATCTCAAAAAGGAGTCGCGAATTTGTAACCTATGGAAGGATTGACACGATTTTTTTATTTTCGATTTTTGAGAGGAGGAATGTGGGTTTGGGGCAATGTTGGCGGGGGATTTTTGATGAATGAAAAAGTGGGGAAATTTTGAGGGGTGAAGAAATTATTTTTGATAATTGTGGGGAGGGTGGTTTTGCTGCGGAGTGGAGGTGGATTTTAACCGCGGAGACACGGAGGTTCTTGCGGACGGCTATTAGGAGAAGGATTTTTCTTAGCCACGGATGGAACACGGAGCGAACACGGAAGGGGTGATGAATTTTTTTCTTTGGGTGATGGATAGGGGCGGGTTCGTTGGGTGGCGGCGGGGTGCCCAGAGATGCTCGCCTGGGCTCGCCTCGCTGCGCTCGATAGAGAGAGGGAGGTTTTGGGGGCGTTATTCCCCTAACTGAAGTTAGGGGTTAATGAGAAGTTTTGGATTCTGTGGATGATCTGGAAAAAAGGCGAGCGGTTCTTTCGTCCTTGCAGGACTTGGTTGAAGGAGGATTCAACCCAGCCATAAATGGCTGGGCTAAGTTCTGTCGTCCCTGCGGGACTTCGGACGGCTGCGCGGTTGCACCGCGAGGGAGGGTGATGAATGCGTTTGGTTTTGTTATGCGGCTTGCTGTGGCGCAGGTTTTTGATTAGTCACGGCTCGCGAGTACGCTCGCCCTCCCTTGGTTGAGGGCGCCGGGATGGTGGCATGCTGGTGGAGTGCTTGCGATTTCTTTCGTCCCTGCGGGACTTGGGTGGAACGGATGCAAACCCAGCCATAAATGGCTGGGCTAAGTTCTGTCGTCCCTGCGGGACTTCGGACGGCTGCGCGGTCGCACCGCGTGGGCGGGAGATGAATGCGTTTGGTTTTGTTTTGCGGCTTGCAGGGGTGCAGGTTTTTGATTAGTCACGGCTCGCGGGTACGCTCGCCCTCCCTTGGTTGAGGATGCCGGGAGGGTGGCATCGCCGGTGGAGTGATTTCGATTTCTTTCGTCCCTGCGGCTTTTGAGCGGGGGGAATTAATTGGTGGTGACGCGGTAGAAGCGGGCGGTGGTGGAGGGCGAGGGGTCTTGAAGGGTGATGGGGTCGCCGGTGCCGGGGATGGAGGAGAGCGGGGTCCAGGCGGGGTCGGTGAGGTTGTCTTTGTAGAGGAGGGTGTAGGTGAGGCCGGGCTGGCTGGGGAGGGAAATGTTTATGGCGCCGTTGGTGGCGGTGATGTTAAGCGGCGGGAGGGTGGCGATGAGTTGGGCGGTGGCGGTGGCGGCTCCGGCGAGGTTGGTTACGGTTAAAGTGTACGGCCCAGATTGGGCGGGTTGAATATTGGTGAGGGTCAGAGTGTTGGTGGTGGCGTCGCTAATATTCGTGCCGCTGAAGGACCATTGGTAACTGAGGAGGATGCCGCCGGCGGTGGCTTGGAAAGCGGCGTTGCTGCCGACGAAGACGGTGAGGTTCGTGGGCGAGGTGAGAATGGCGGGCGGCGTGACGACAATGAGGCGGGCGACCGAACTGGTGATCACATTAACGGTGTTGGTGATGACGACGTAGTAACTGCCGCATTGATTGGTTTGCGCGTTGGTGATGGACAGGGTGGGATCGGTCGCGCCGAAAATATTTGTGCCAGCGAAATACCATTGATAACTCAGCGACGTGCCGGCGGCGGTGACTTGGAATATGGCGTTGGAGCCGAGGGGAATGATTTGGTTCGTAGGTTGGGTAGTGATGCTGGCAGAAACGAGGACAGTGAGATTGATGGGCGCGCTGGTGGCGGCGTTCACGGGGTTGGAGACGATGACGAAATAATTTCCGGCTTGCGATGGATCAACGGTGAAGAGATTCAGGGTGGCGTTCGTTTGCGCGAACAAGGCGTTCGTGCCGAAATACCATTGGAAGCTGAGGCTCGAGCCGAGAGCAGTCACTTGGAAAGTGACGTTGGAACCGGCGATGACGGTTTGGTTGGTGGTTTGCGCGATGATGGTGGGCACGACGAGGACGGTGAGATTTATGGGCGCGCTTTGCGCAACGCCAACTGAATTGGAAACGATGACGGAATAATTTCCCGCCTGACTGGGTTGGGCAGAGAAAATTGTGAGTGAGAAATTTGTTTCGCCGACCAAAAGATTTGTGCCGAAGTACCATTGGAAATTGAGCGGGTCGGAGCCGAGAGCGTTCACCTGAAAGGTGACGTTGGAACCGGCGATGACGGTTTGGTTGGTGGTTTGCGCGATGATGGAGGGCGCAACGAGGACGGTGAGATTTATGGGCGCGCTTATCGCAACGCCAACTGAATTGGAAACGATGACGGAATAATTTCCGGCTTGAGCGGGTTGGGCGGCAAAGACGGTGAGCGAGAAATTTGTTTCGCCGACGAGGAGATTGGTGCCGAAATACCACTGGAAGTTGAGTGAGCCTGAACCGCTGGCGCTCACCTGGAAGGTGGCGTCGGAACCGGCGACGACAATTTGGTTGGTGGTTTGCGCGATGATGGCGGGCGCGACGAGGAGGGTGAGGCTGACGGGCGCGCTGGTGATGCTGGTGATGGAGTTGGAGATGACGACGAAATAATTTCCGGCCTGAGCGGGTTGGGCGTCGAAAATAGTGAGCGAGAAATTTGTTTCACCGACCAAAAGATTGGTGCCGAAGTACCATTGATAAGACAAGGGCGTGGCGCCGCTGGCGGTGACCTGGAAAGTGGCGTTGTCGCCGACGTTGACGATTTGATTTGCCGGGGGCGTGCTGATGCCGGGCGGCGCGAAGACGGTGAGGTTGACGGTGGCGTTGGTGGCGCTGACAAGGTTCGACACGACGAGGGTGTAAGCGCCGGAGTCGGTGAATTGAACGTCGAAGAGATTGAGCGTGGCGTTGGTTTGTCCAAGGAGCGGGTCATTCGCGAAATACCATTGGTAAGAAATCACGGGCGCACCGGTGGCGGTGAATTCGAATTGAACATCTGCTCCGGCGTTGACGGTTTGGTTGGTGGCGAAACCCGTGAGGACGACGGGATCCTGCGCTATGCTGGTGGCGGTGGAGGTATTGTTCAGCGAGTTCGTATCGAACGTGGATGACGAAACGGCAGCGGTGTTGATGATGAGACCGGGGTTTTCGGGCGCGACGGTGAGCGTGAGAATAGTGGCCGCGCCCGCGGGAAGATCGCCAAGGTTCCAGGAGATGCTCGCGCCATTGGTGATTGAGCCGGGACTTGCGATGACGAATGTGCCGGAGGGAATGGTGTCAGACACGATGACGTTGGTGGCGGTGATGGGGCCGGAATTGGTGACGGTGAGATTAAAATTCAAATCGGAACCGACGGCGACCGGGACGGGCGAGGCTTGCTGGCTGATGGCCACATCGGCGGTGTCGTTGCAACAGACATACATATTGTCGAGCAGGGAAATCGTATCAATGAACCAGCCGATGTTGCCGCCGCTGGCGGAAGTATTGACGTCGGTCACGCAACGCCATTTGAGATGAATGGTTTGGCTGGCGACAGCGGCGGGCAGTGTGACGGTGGTGGTGGTGAAGCCGCCGGAATTGCCGCTCCACGCCCGGCGGTTGGCGATGCCACTGCTGCGCGAACTGCTGATGGTGCGGACGTAGCCGCCGGTGACGAAGCTGCCGCCCGCGGTGATGATGTCCGTGAAGGCGCCCGAGCCGATTTGAATTTCGAGCACGCCGCCGTCATCGCCGGTAGCGCTGCCGCTGCTCTGCAAATTGTACGCATTGCGGAAAGTGAGTTGGGCGTTGGTCGAAACGATGGCGATGGGCGGTGAAATCAAATCGGCTTCGCCGATGCCCGAGGCATCGCCCGCGAAGGCGGCGTTGGGCAGGGAATCTTTGTTGGTAGTGGACGTGATCCAGCGGGATTGCGCGCCGGAACTGCTCGTGACCCAGCCGCCGGGAAGCGATGGCGCGGGGAAGGCATCGAAGCTCTCGGAAAAATTGGTGAAGGAGACAAGCTGGCCGAGCGGCAGGGTGAAATTAATATTGCTGAGCGAGCCGGTGGCATCCTGGATTTGCAGCGTGGCGGTGAGGCTGCCGCCGCAAGTGCCGCCGGCGGTGAAGGTGAACGGCATGCTAATGATCGAGCCATCGGCGGGAATAACGCCGTAGGATTGCGCGCCACCGGGCAGGAGGATGCCGCTGTTCGGCAGGAGCGTGGCGACGAGATTCGAGGTGCTGCCGGTGCCGATATTTTCGAGAAAGAAATTCACGGTGACGAGTTCGCCGGGATCAATGGCGCCGTTGGTGGGGAAGCAATTTTCGGCGGCGACTTGATAGCCCGCGCCGATGAGGTTGGGCACGGGCAGGAGGTTGGCGTTGTAAATGACGAGGGCGAAATCCTGGCTGAGGGAATTGCTGGGATTGGGCACGCCGACGGAATTGATGCTCGTGCCGGTGACGGTGACGGAAAAATTTCCGGTGACGCCGGGCGGAAGGAAAACGCTTTCGACATTGTTTTTCACATCGGCCGAGCCGCCGAGCGCGGAGTAGGCGCCGTTGAAGACGTTGCCTTTATAAGTCGCGCCGCCGATGGTGACGGTGAGGTCGAGATTATTATTGTAGGCGTTGCCGACGATATTGCCGGGGGCATCGGTCCACGCGAGCGTGACGCGGAAGCCGTTGGTGGAATTGGGAATCGTGCCGAGATAAGTGCGGGATTGGCCGCTGGCGGTGAGGAGGTCGGCGGGCAGTTGATCGCGAAGGATGCGCGGGGTTCCGTCGAAGGCCAGGCCGAGATTCATTTCGCCCATGCCTTGCGAGGCGGAGGGGAGAGTATCGCCGGCATAGAGGCCGGTGAGGTAGCGGGCGGAGTTCATGAGGAACGCCTTGGTCATCGCGGGGCTGGGCAAGTTGGTGAACTGATTGTAAAAATATTGGAGGACGAGCGCGGCGCCGCCGGCGACGGCCGGGGTGGAATGACTGGTGCCGGAGGAGGCGGTGTAGAATTGCTGATTGAACGGCCAGAAGGGTCCGGATGGGCCGCCGGAAATGCCGTTGCCGCTGAAACAGGAATCGGCGAGGCCGTTAGGAAAATCCACGGAATCGTCCAGCGCTTGAAAAACGCCGCCGCTGATGTGCGTGCCGGGGGCGACGAGGTCGGGCTTGAAGCGGCCATCGGCGCAGGGGCCGTGGCTGGTAAAATAAACGAGGTCGTTGGCGTTGTCGGCTTGGCCGTCGCTGATGTCGCTGCCGTCTGAGCCGCCGAAGAGTTGGACATTTTCGGATGCGCCGACGGAGATGACATTTTTGGCGGAGCCGGGACTGTCAATGGTTTGAGGGTTGGGGCCGTCGTTGCCGGCGGCGAAGACGATGACCATGCCGTGGTTGCCCGGCTCGGTGGAACCGGGGGAGTGGGAATTGCGCACGAGGAGGTCATAGACTTGGGCTTCGCTGTCGTAGATGCCTTGGGAAGCGCCGGCGCCGAAACTGTTGTTGCTGACGCGCGCGCCGTTTTGATAGGCATCGGCCTGGAGGTTGGTGAAATTTGGGAAGGTGTAATTTGGATCGAAGATCACGGAGGAGCCGACGCTGACGAAGGGGCACACGCCGAGGCCGTAATGAAATCCGCTGCTGTCGGCGAAGGGGAAATTGGGGAAGTCATCGTAGCCGGCAATGATGTGGGCGTTGATGGTGCCGTGGCCATCGCAACCTTCGAGCGTGCCGCCGGGATTGAGCGAGCCTTCGACGCGCGCGTAGGCGACGCGGCTGGGATTGGCGGGATCGCCGCCGGCGTAGAGGCCGAAGTGATTGGGCGCGGTCGAGCCGTTGTCGAGGCCGCTGTCGGTGACGTCCACTACGAAGTTGGTAAATTGCGATTGATTGAAACCAAGACTTTCGAGCCACGCGAGGTAGCCGGGGCCGTTGGGAATGCCGCCGGTGAGATTTCCGGCGACGATTTGGTCCTGGCGTTCGTCGAGTTCTTTGCGCGGAAAAAAGGGCAGGATGCTAACGACGTCGGGTTGCGCGGCGAGCAGGGAAAGGTCTTTGGGGTTCAGCGGGACGACGAGGTTTAGGTATTGCATGACTTCCAGGCGGCGCTTGATGGGGGCGAGCTTGAGGCGGTCAAGGAGTTGCAGGGTGGCGGGGTTGGCGTTGGGGTCGGCGACGAGTTGGACGTCGAAAAGGTCGGTGCCGATGACGCGCGGGTTGCCGGAGGAATCGGTGGTGCGGGCGAGGGGATGGATTTTGTAGTTGGCGAGATAGGCGCCTTCCCATTGGTAATGCGGTTTGACGGCGGCGAAGGTTTGGATTTGCGCGAGTGCGAAGGCATCGGCGTAAACGAGGTAGGTATTCTCGGGGATGTAGGTGACGATTTGCGCGCCGGCATCGAGGAGTTCCTGTCGCCAATCATTTTGGACGGGACCGGCGAATTGAACGAGGTGGAGGTGGCGGCCGGAAAAATTTCCGCCGGCCTGGCGCAGCGCGCGGACTTCGGCGCGGCGGGTATCGAGACGGGCGGCGTGGAGGGAAATTTCGTTATAGGAATCGCGGAGTTCGAGCGCGGCGTTCGTGAGGTCGGCGGCGGTGAGTTGGGAGGATTCGTAAAGTTTATAGCTGCCGTAATCGGCGATGAGGCGGGCGCCGCGGGATTCGAGTTGGCGAGCGAGGGCGGGATTGGAGGTTTGGATTTTGTGGGTGTCGGTGGTTTGGGCGGTGGCGATGTGGCAGAGGAAAATAAACAGGAGGCTGAAAAACGCAGGGGAGAAAAATCGGCCGCGCGAGGGAGGCGGCGAACAGAGGCGTTGGATCAACGTCATCATCGTGAAACGGCGCGTTACTGTATCACGAATTGCTGAAGATTCGAGATTTAGTCATATTGCGATAAAAAATTGGCGCGGCGTTTTCCTGGTTTGGGAAACGTCAGCGACCGGCATTCTTATATACGTGGGTGAGAGCAGGATGGTTGCCGAGGGAAGGGCGGGAAGAAGGAAAAGGCGGTTAAATATTTGAGAATCAGATTGATGGGCGGATTTTTAGGAGGAGAAGGCGGGGTAGCAGGTTTTACAAAAGTGTAAGAAAAGGCGACGGAACGGGGGAATTTACGATTTACGATTTACGCGCGTTGGGTGCGGGGCGGCGGCGCAGGGGGTTGTTGGCGAGTTGGAGGCTGCGGTCGCGCATTTTTTCGATGATGGCGATTTTTTCGGTGAAGGACAAAGCGGCGAGTTCGGCGCGGCGGGCTTTTTTTAGTGCCAGCATTTTGTCCATTATTTGGCTTTGCATTTGATTTACGACGTTTAATGCGTTTTCTATTCCCATCGAGGATAGACATTAGTCGCGGAGAGAAGCGTGTCAATTATTCGGATGGGTGATGGGTTAGGCGGTGAGATGATGGATGTGGTGGAAAAATTGAGGCGCTTGCGGGAGGAAGGCGGTAACGCGCTTGGGACGCGACTCGCTTCGCTCTATATAGTGGGGGGATTTTTTGTGAGTGACCCAGGGTTGGTTCGGGGACGAACCAACCCTGGGCTTTGTTGCGAAACCTCTTTGAGGTTTTCAGATGGGGACTCACGGGGACGGCGGAGCGGTAGTTCTGTCATTTTGACGTGATGGTTATGGGATAAGATGCCCCTCTCTCCGGCTCTCTCCCCACGTTGTCGTGGGGCGAGAGGGGCCGAGTGCGTTCGGTTGACGATTGTGCATTGACGAAGGAAAGGCGTTTGTTGAATCGGTGATTTCTTTCGTCCCTGCGGGACTCGAATTGCGACGGAGAGGAACCCAGCAATAAATTGCTGGGCTAAGATCTGCCGTCCCTGCGGGACTTGGGACGGCTGCGCGGCAGCGCAGCCCTACCTTGCGCTGGATTTTCGGTTGTCCCTGCGGGACTGCGGGCGGCGGGGTGGCAGATCCGTCCTGCCAGGTTAGTTTTGGGGAAGAGAGGGATGGAATGCGTTGGGAGGTGTTTTGGTTTTGACGGTATTTATGCCGAAATGAGGTCACGGCTCGCGGGTACGCTCGCCCTCCCTTTTAAAGTGAGTTGGGGCGGCGGAGGGTTAGGGGTTCGTAGGCGAAGGGGCCGGTGGAGGTGGCGGCGGCTTCTATCGCGAGGGCGAGGCTCCAGAAATGGTCGGCGTGGCCGGTGGTGTCGCGGGTGGCGGCGATGCTGACGCGACCACCGGGGGTGACGATGCGTTCGGGTTTTCGCAGGTCGTCGCGGAGCAGAGCGTCGGCGGGTTGGTGGATGCGACGGTGTTCGTAGGCTTGCAGGAGTTCGAGGGCGAGGGCTTCGGTGACGCGGACGGTTTCGTGTTTTCTGCCTTCGGCCTGGATGGCGCGGGTGGCGGGGACGGTGGTGGCGAAGTTGATGCCGTGGATTCTTCCAACGCCAAATTCTTTTTGGGCGTATTCAAATAATCCCAAGCCGAGGCCGGTCATGTCTATGGCGGCGCGGTGGAATTTGGGCAGGCGGCAGATTTCGCCGAGGCGCAGTTGCTGGTCGGGCAGGCGCATGTCGCGGATGCGCAGGATGGCGCGGATGAAAAAAGTCTGGCCGGATTTTTCTATTACAGTGATGACGGAGAGGTCGGATTTGCGGGCGACATCGAAGCCGAGATAAAGCTGGCCGGTGGCGGCGTGGAGTCGCGCGAGTTGGGAGGGTGTCCAATCGCGTTCGGCGATTTCGCCGGTGTCGTCGTGTTCGGCGGCGCTGATGAGTTCGTGGGAGAGGAGGGTGAGGTTTTCATCGGCGAAGGAGCATTCGTAATTTTGATCGTAGGCGCGTTTATCGAGCGCGGCGGCGCGGGCGGCTTCAGGGGAAATTTCGGCGCGGGTGACGGGATCGAAAATTTTTGTGGCGTGCGAATAGGCGAGGGTGCGGCTGACGCGGCTGAGGACGAATCCGCTTTGGCTGAGGCCAAGGCCGAGGTGGTTGACGCCGTCTTTCGCCGGGGCGGCGAGGCGGTAGAACATGTTGTGTTTGCCGTTGCCGGTGGAGGCGATGCGGCAGAGGAAATCGGAATTGCTTGCGAGGATGGGTTCGGCGGCTTCCCAAATTTCGGCGCTGTTTTCGTGAAAGGCGAATTCGTCGAGGATGAGGTCGCCGGAGAAGCCGCGGGCGGTGCGGGGGTTGGCGGCGAGGACTTTGATGCGGCTGGTTTTCTTTTTTACGCGGATGCGGAGTTCGAGTCGCATGCCTTCAAAGTCGAGATTTAAAGAATTGTCTATGTCTTCAAAGGCGGTGTTGTTGAGGCGGCAAATTTCTTTGCATTGGTTGAGGAATTCGGCGCCGTTATCGCGGGAGTTGGAGAGGACGGTGACGAGGCGTCCGGGCCGGGTCATGAGGCGGTCAACGGCCCAGGCGGCGAGGATGAAGGATTTGCCGATTTGACGCGACCAGTGGAGGACGATGACGCCGGCGGTGCGGTCGTCGAAGATGGGTTGTTGGTAGGGGCGGAAGTGGATGGCTATGACTTTTGGGGAAGGCTGCTTTTTACCGCGGAGGCGCGGAGGCGCGGAGATGGGGCGAGGAGATTTTTTTGGTGAGAGGTTCATTTGGTTCTACTTTGTGAGCGGTGGGTTTTATCTTTTGACGCAGAGGCGCAGAGGGGGATTGAAAATTGGGGGAAAAGTTTTTAGTTTCAAGTTTCAGCGGGAACGGGGCAGTGCGGAATTGGGGATGGTAAGGTGGATGCGGTGATGAATATTTTGGTTTTATGTGAGGCGGAGATGCTCGCTGGGGCTCGCCTCGCGTTGCTCGATATAGATAAGATGGCTTTTTGAGGATTTCCCCCCCAACTGAAGTTGGGGGTTAATGAGAAGCGTTGGGCGAGTGGGTAAGGGATGGTTCCATTTAGGAATTTCTGTCGTCCCGGTCGGGACTTGAGTTGGATGAGATGTAAACCCACCACTAAAGTGGTGGGCAAATTTCTGTCGTCCCTGCGGGACTTGGGACGGCTGCGCGGCAGCGCACTCGTGTCCAGCTATAATTGAAAGGGTGGTCATAATCTTCATATTTTATGCGGGCAAGCTGAAGGTGGGGGCTGTTACCGACATGGAGTTTGAGTTGAAAATT